>JAJYMR010000186.1 GCA_021786815.1 Deltaproteobacteria bacterium | reverse complement strand
TTCGATCATCTTTCCGAGCAGGTCCGAGCTCAGCATCATTAGCGTGTCGTCGGGGTTTTTGACCGACACCGGGACGGGCGCATAGAACTGCGCGTTGCTGCGGACGAAGAACTCGTCACCGGTGATCCCGTTATATCCTCCAGAAACACCGGTGAAGGTTGCCGTCCATGCGGGTAGCGTCGTCGGCAAAACATCGAGCGCGTTGGGAACAGAATACGCGTGCGCGTACACGTCGCCGGTCTCGTCCCGGCCGAGCAAGGCGGCGATGTGCGGAGCCTTCCCCGAATGGACCGCCTCCATGAACTGGTTGTAGCCGGCGCCGTCGAAAGCGAAAACGATCATTCGCGGACCGGGGGGAGTCGGACGCATATTCTTATCAAGTCGGCGGTGGCCTCCCTGGAGGAACAATTGGCCGGCAGGCCCGCACGAGGCTATCAACAAGATCAGTACGCCCACTGCGGCGAGCGTGAGATTTCCAGGTCGATGAAGATCAGACATGTGTAACGTCGCTGTCTATGGCTTGAAGCTTAAACTGAGCCCGCGCATGGCTTTGCGGGGATGTCCGGCGTGGGATTCGGCCGCATCACGGGCCGCTGCGGGGACGCTCTCCGGCGGCGGCTCCAGTGGGTCGCTGCTTGCGGAGACCACATCGTCACAGCCACCATGCCACACTCCTGCGCAAGCGTAAGGTTATAAACGCTCTTACCCGGGATGGTCCTCGACCAGAGCGGTCGCTCATTTTCATCGAAGACGATCACGAAATCAACGAACTCGCCGCGCTTGCGCCGGTTTGGTTCGGCCTTTTTCGGGTCCCCCTCGAACGTTCACCTCTTTTCGCCTCATCTTTCGCCTCATATCGCGCACAGCTACATCAGGCCGCTGCCAAGTTGCGGCCGCGTTGCGCGATTGCTGTGCGTTCTGTCGGTACGGGAAAGCGTCTGGCCACGCGTGGGCAAGCGCCGACGCTCGGCTGCGGCCGACCGAATCTAGCGGTACATCTCGACGAGACTGATCAGGCCGAGGTCGCGATAGCGCTCGACGAGGTAGCCCTTTATTTCCTGCACGCTCGCCATCTGCAGCACGTCGCGCGCCACCTGGCGGGCGGTATGGTAGTCAACCTTGCGCAGGAGTTTTCGGACCACCGGGATGAATAGCGGGCTCAGGCTCAGATCGTCGAATCCGAGCCCGACCAGCAGAACGGTCGCCAGCGGATCGCTCGCCATCTCGCCGCAGATACCGACTTTCTTGTCGGCCCCGCGCGCCACGTTCACCACCTCGGAGATGGCGGAGATGACCGCTGGATGAAATGCCTCGTACAGATGGGCGACCTTCGGATTGTTGCGGTCGGCGGCAAGCAGGTACTGGATCAGGTCGTTGGTTCCGACCGAGAAGAAATCGACCTCGCGCGCAAGCCGCGATGCGAGCCATACCGCCGACGGCACCTCGACCATTATCCCCACCGGAACGTGCGGATTGTGATCGAGCCCTTCGTTGTAAAGCTCCGAGCGCGCCTCCGCGAGCAGTTCCTTGGCCCGCCATAGTTCTTCGAGGCTGGAGATCATGGGAAACAGGATGCGCGCCTGGAAGCGCGTGGCGGCGCGCAGAATCGCGCGCAACTGCACCTTGAACAACCCCGCCATCTCGAGCGAAATCCGTATCGAGCGCCATCCGAGGAACGGGTTGTCCTCGCGCGGCACGCGGAGATACGGCGGATACTTGTCCGCGCCGATGTCGAGCGTGCGGATGGTGACCGGGCGGTTGCCCACCGCCTGGAACATCCGATGGTACAGCGCGACCTGCTGGTTCTCGTCCGGAAAATCCTCGTAAGTCAGGAAGGAGAATTCCGAGCGCAACAGGCCGATACCCTCGGCGCCGTATTGGAGCGCGAGCGCGATGTCGTTGTAGAGCGCGATATTCGCCAGCAGATGCACCCGATGGCCGTCGCGCGTCGCTGACGGCTCCTCGGCGTCCTGCATCAGGTCGCGTTTGAACTGCTGGTAGCGCTTGGTCAGGGCCTGGTAGTCGCGCTCGACGTCGGGGCTCGGGTTGACGAACACCGCGCCCGAGCTGCCGTCAACGATTAGCGTGTCGCCCTCGGTCACCGATTCCATCAGGTGCTCGATTCCGACCACGGTCGGGATCTCGAAGGAACGCGCGAGAATCGCCGCATGGGAGGTCGCGCCGCCCGACTGAAGCGCGATTCCCGCAAGGTTCTGATGCGACACCATCGTTAGCTGCGAGAGCGTCAGCTCCTCGGCGACGATTACGGTCGGCTTCACGAACGGACCCTTGCCGTCCTCCTGGCGCAGGTGCCTGAGCACCCGATGGCCGACGTCGCGAAAGTCAGTTGCGCGCTCGCGCAGATAGCCGTCGGCAACCGCGAGCATCTGCGCCGAAACCTCGTCGATAACCCTGAACAGCGCGCTCTCGGCCGCGAATCCCGCCTGGATCGTGTCGCGGATACGACCAATAAACTCCTCGTCCTCGAGGATCAGCCGATGGCCGTCGAAGATTTTCAGGTCGCCTTCCGGCATCAGCGGCGTCATCCGAGCCTTGAGCGCGGAAAGCTCGGCGCGCGAGCGGGTCAGCGCCTCTTCCAAGCGTTTCAACTCGGCTTTGACGTCACGCGCGCGCTGGTTGCGGTCGATAGTGCTGAGGAAGGTTCCAACCACGTGCGCGGCGCCGCGCGCGAATCCCGGCGCGGCCGCAAGACCGACCAGTCGCGGACGGCGAACCTTGGTCGGTGCCGCGAGCCGGGTCTTTCCGCCGACCTTTTCGTAGCCCTTGAGCTGGCGGTTCGCCTCGATCATCCGGCGCCGGTACTCGTCGCGCTCCTTCTCCTTGGTGGCGAGCGTTTCGCGCAGGCGGAAATGAGAGAGCGCCTGCGCGATCTGGTTGGCTGCGGTCTTCATCAGGCGCACTTCGGCGCGGCTGAACTTGCGCCGGCTCACCGTTTGCGCGACCAGCACGCCCTCTGGCTTGTTGCGCCCGTCCTGAACCGGCACGCCGAGAAAGGTGTGATAGCGCTCCTCGCCGGTTTCCGGAAAATACTTGTAGCGCGGATGGCTTATCGCGTCGGAAACGGAAACCGGCTCTCCGCTTTCAATCACCAGGCCAACCAGCCCCTCGTTGACGCGCATCGATACCTTGCCGACCGAGTCACGGTCCAGCCCGATGGTGGCGCGAAGCACCAGGCGGGAGCGCTGCGGATCGAACAGGTAGAGCGAACACACCTCGACCTCCATCCCCCTGGCGATCGCCGCAACGATCTTGTCCAGCGTCTCCCTGATGTCGGCCGCGGCGTCGCCGCTGATCTGGGAGATGTCTTCGATCAGCGCGAATTGGTCGCGGTTGGTGCCCATAATTTCCGTTTTCACAAGTGCGACAAATTTTATCGCACCGGCTTAATCCCAAACAACTGACGAAACTTTCACGCCCCTCAAGAGACGCAAAGCAACCGCGACTTGTTCAATCCCGGGATAATGATCGCACGCTTGAAAGCGCGCTCGTTGGAACGCTAACGAATGCTATGGCAGGTCGAAGGGAACCACGTCGCCCTTGAGCAGCCCACGCCCCGCGCGGCATCGCCGCGCACGGATGGTTTCTATAAGCCCGTTCACGTCGGAAACCGGCTCTTCAAGCAGCGTGGTCACGCATCCGATGGAGCCCGCCGAATGGGAATCGCTTCCAGCAACCTCGGCCTTGCCCAGGATTCGCGCCACGCGCAGCGCGAACTCGTTTTCGTCTTCGGAGCACGCGCCGTTGAGCACCTCGATCGCGTCGACCATCTCGAAAATCGCAAGCCTGGCGGCCCGCTCCGGATGCGCCGGGTCGATCGGCTCCTGGTCGGGATTGATGAACGAAAAGCGCGCGTCGAGCTTGTAGCGGAACGGATGGTTGGCGATCAGGATACCGCCCTCGGCGTCGACAATCCGGCGAAGCTCGCCAAGCTTGTAGATTCCGCCGACGTATCGCTTGAGGCCGAAGACGCCGATATGTCCCATATCGGTCGTCACCTCCATCCCGCGCAAAAAACGCACGTCGGTCGTCTCGGCGACCTCGGGCATCTCCTTCAGGTCCCACATGTTGTCGTGCTCGGTGATGCAGATGGCGCCGATACCTATCGCGCGAGCACGTTCGACCAGCGCCGTGGGCGAGAGATTCGAGTCCGAACTGCCGCGGCTGGTGTGCAGGTGGAGATCGACGGTGAAGTAGGGCCCCGGCGGGTGCCCGCTTCGCGACTGCGGCATGGCGCCAGAAGCCTACTTCGGAAGTTCGGAGCTTAGCGTGATCTTCTTCATGTGATCGCCGACCCTGATCTTGTCGACGACGTTCATCCCTTCGACCACGCCGCCGAAGATCGTGTACTGGCTGTCGAGCCCGGGCTGCGGCTCCAGGCATATATAGAACTGGCTACCGCTGGAACGCCGCTCGGGATTGACCTGGTCGCCCTTTCGCGCCATCGCAACCGTGCCGCGCAGATGATGCTCCTTGGGATCGATCTCGGCCGGAAGGTCGTAGCCCGGGCCGCCCATCCCGGTGCCGTCGGGGTCGCCGCCCTGAACGACGAAACCCGGCACGACGCGATGGAAGGTCAGGCCGTTGTAAAAGCCCTTGCGCACCAGCGTCTCGAAGTTCTCGACGGTTTTCGGTGCGACCTTCGGGTAGAGCTCGATTACGAAAGTTCCCCGCTCGGTTTCGACTATGGCGTAATGTCCTGTATTGCGCACGGGCACTCCATCAAGCCTGGGCCCCGCTCCGTGGCACGCTGATACGGAGAAACCAAGCGTCAGCGTCAGGGCAAGGCAGGCGATTACGTAGATTTTGCTGGTCATCTCCGGGGCCGCTCCCTTGCGCGGCTCCCTTTGAACTATTCGACCGGGTACTGGCGCGCAAGCGGTTTCGCCCCGCTTGCTTCAAGCGGCAGCCGAAACGCGGCGGTGGACATCGCGAAACCGAGGCGGCACAATCGCGCCTGCGATGGCTGAATGGTTCGACACGGCGCGGTTCGGCATGTTCATCCATTGGGCTCCGGCGAGTCAGCGCGGATGGGAACTGTCGTGGCCGCTCGTCGGCGGCGTCGGCGCTCTGCCGCACTCGCAGAGCGTGCCGGTCGCCGAATACCACTCGACCGCGCGCACTTTCAATCCCGAGCGTTACGACGCTCGGCAATGGGCGCGGTTGGCGCGGCGGGCCGGGATGAAATACGCGGTGCTTACGTCAAAGCATCACGACGGCTATGCGATGTTTCATACCGCCGGTTCCGATTATTCCGTCGAGCATTCGCCGTTTCGCCGCGATATCGTCGGTGAGTTCGTCGAAGCGTTTCGCGCCGAAGGACTTCGAGTCGGCCTCTACTTCTCGCTCATCGATTGGCACCATCCCGACTACCCGCCCTTCACTGACGCCGACAAGCCCTACCGTTTCGGTGCGATACGCCGTCCGTCTGGCGAACAGTGGGAGCGGTTTATCGGCGCGATGTTCGCGCAAGTGCGTGAGTTGCTGACGAATTACGGCACGATCGATCTTCTATGGTTCGACGGCGGATGGGAACGCACGGCCGAGGAGTGGCATGCGCGCGAACTGGTCGCGATGATCCGCTCGCTCCAGCCCGGGATTCTCATCAACGATCGCCTGCCCGGCTTCGGCGATTTCGTCACGCCCGAACAGGCGGTGCCGGCGACAGCACCTGAACAGCCGTGGGAAACCTGCCTCACGATCAACGATAGCTGGGGCTACAATCCCTCGGATCGCAGGCTTAAGTCACCGCGTTCGCTGATCCATACGCTATGCGAGGTCGCGGGCAAGGGCGGAAACCTGCTCCTCAACGTAAGCCCGACGGGAGACGGCTCGCTTCCGCCGGAGCACGTCGAACGGCTCGAAGCGTTTGCGCGATGGATGGAACGAAACGGTGAGAGCGTTTCGGACACTTCACCGGGACTCGAGCCGTGGCAGTTCTACGGCCCTTCGACTCGCCGCGGAAATCGCCTGTACCTGCATCTTCTGATGCGCCCGTATGAGAGCGTCTCGGTGCGCGGCGTGCGCGTCAATCAGGTCGATTCCGTCCGCGCGCTCGGAACGAGCGAGCAGCTTCGCTTCACGAAGCGGGTCGCGGCGGTGGACGCGCTGTTCAACTCCGACCCGACAGGCGAGTTGATTATAGAAGTCCCCGAGCGCGTTCTGGACGCGGACGCGACCGTGCTCGCGTTGGATTTCGCCTAGCGCGCCGCTGGGTACGTGGGAGCTTTGCCGACGTGGAACGACCACGCGTAGTTGCGGCCATCAACCGTCGCCGAAACCTGGTAGGTCGCGCCGGGTACGAGCGGCTTGCGCGGCACAATTACGACCGCGCCGTAACCGTAGAGTGAGTCACGACCGGCTTTCTGCGAGGTGGCATCGGGATTTGCGTAACTGTTCGCGTCGAAGCCGCAAACCTCAAGCGGCTGTCCGTCCCGGGTCAGCGAATAGGTCATGAGTTTGGGCTTGACGAAGCTGCCGAGCTGAATCGTGATCGGAACCCCGGCGGGCCGCGCATAACCCGGACAGGCGGCAAGCGGGTCGGGCCATTCGTTCGCGAGCGAACTCATGTACAGAGTCGAATTCGGCGCGGGAAATTCGATCGCGTTCGGATACAGTTTCCCCATCGGCATCGGGTCCCGTCCCTGCTCGACGTCCAGCGCGTAGGCGCAACTGCCGTTCGATGCGCAGTCCTCGCCGTAACCGACTCGGCGAAGAGCGGGATTCAGTATCGGCAACCTGTGAAAGGGTATCCCGACCCACTCATTGACCGCCCATGAAGGCAGCCAATCTTTCCTGACCGCCAACCCCATGCTCGTAAACTCACCGACGTCGCTCGACACGGCCGCCTTCGCGCCCTCGGGCGTGTACCACGCGTTTCCCGGGCTCTCCTGATGCATCGCGATGCCGACGGGACGAGTGGGGTTGGGACCGGTGAAGTAGTTCTTGACGATGTATCTCGCGTGATTCGCATCGCCTGCGCTCAGCTTGGCGTCCTCAACGACCGGCTCAAGGCCGGCCTGCCTGCGGTACCAGTTGACCCATCCGAGCCAATCGTCGGGCTTTGGCCAATGGTCCGATGGTGCGGCCACAGCCGTGGAAACAGCGGCTGGTAACGGGGCCTTGGCGGGTGCGCGAGGCGCACGCGCGGCCGCGGGGGCTTCCCCGCTCGTGCGCAGGATGGTTCGTTTCGCGGCAGGAACCGCTTCGGCTCGGGCACCGTCCGGATGAGCGCGAACGACGGCGCGCGGACGATGCGTGGACGGGACCGGCGCAGGCGTCGTCGGCGTCGGCTTCGACAAAGCCTCCGCGTGACTTGCAACCGATGGCGTGGCAGCCGGCGCCGCGTCCATTTCATTCCATGCCTGCACGAATCTGACCGAGAGGTAGCCGAGCGCGCCGAACAATAGGGTAAGCGCTATCATCGAAAGCGCGGGCGCACCGGGCGCGCTAGCGCCCTCACCGGGCCCGCGCACGAGCGCGAAGCGCGCCGCGCCGAAGCGCACCTCATCACCGGGCTGGATAGTCAA
>JAJYMR010000007.1 GCA_021786815.1 Deltaproteobacteria bacterium | reverse complement strand
GTCGAGACGTTCGAGCCGTTTCCTTTCTTCTCGGTGAGCGGCCTTCGCCCTGAATCGATCGAAGTCCGCACCAAGGTGATCGTGCTCGGCGGACCGTACCTGTACAACCTGCTCTACTTCTGGGACACCGACTTCTCCGAGTTGTTCAAGGTCAAAGCCGAGATCCGTCCGGTCATCGACGCGGACAAGAGCGCCGCGGCGCATTACGCGGCGCGGGTCGGCGAGCTCATACGGCGCGAAGGACTGCCCGAGTTCGAGGGAGAGGCGCTCGGCCGCGTAGTGCGCTTCGGGATGAGGATGGCGGGCGACCGCGCGCGGGTGCTGGCCGTGATGGAGCCGATAGACGACCTCGCGCGGGAGGCCTCGTACTTCGCGCGCAGCTCGGGCGCGAGCCGGGTCGACGCGGCGCACGTCGAGCGCGCCCTGACCGAGCGGATGCTCCGGCTCAACTTCATCGAGGAGGAAATCCGCCGCCTTATCCGCAACGGTACGCTCATCGTCCGTCTGAGCGGCGCGGCGGTCGGCCAGATAAACGGCCTTGCGGTGCTCGACGTCGGTGGCTACAGCTTCGGGCGTCCATCGCGCGTAACGGCGACGGTTGCGCTCGGACAGGCCGGACTTATCAATATCGAGCGGGAGGCGCGGCTTTCGGGCTCGACCCATGACAAGGGTGTCGCGATCCTGAGCGGCTTTCTGCGTTCGCGCTTCGGCCAGGAGCATCCAATCGCGATGACCGCCAGCATCTGCTTCGAACAATCCTATTCGGGTATCGACGGCGACAGCGCAAGCTCAACGGAACTCTACGCGCTGCTCTCGGCGCTGAGCGGCGTCCCGATACGGCAGGACCTCGCCGTGACAGGCTCGGTCGACCAGTACGGCGACGTTCAGGCGATAGGCGGCGTGAACGAGAAGATCGAGGGCTTCTACCGCGTGTGCAAGGCCGTTGGGCTGACCGGCACACAGGGCGTCCTCGTGCCGCGCAGCAACATAGCGAACCTGATGCTCGATCCGGAGGCGATGGAGGCGGTCGAGAAGGGCTCGTTTCACATCTATCCGGTTGACACAATCGAGGGAGGAATCGAGATTCTGACCGGGGTCCGCGCAGGCTCAATCGATGAGCCGGGTACGATCAGCTATCTCGTGGACCAGCGGCTTAGAAAGATGTCGGAGCTTCTGCGCGAGCGTGCGGCGGGCGAGATGCGCATCGTCCATGAGCAGCCGCCTACGCCGCCGCCGCCGAAACCGCCGTCGCCGCCCGAGCCGCCACGATGAAGGCGCGCGTCAAAGCGGCAATTCCGTCAAGGGCTTTCACCCGATGCCGATAGATCTGCGTCTTGACCCGGCCGAGGTGCCGCTTCTCAACGATTTGTACGAGTTCACGGTAAGCGCGGCGTTCTTCGAGCGCGGGATGAACGCGCAGGCTTGCTTCGACGTCGGCGTGCGAAGGCTTGCGGCCAACCGCGGCTACATGGTGATGGCGGGCGTCGAACGCGTGCTCGAGGTGCTGGAGAATTTCCGTTTCGAGGAGCCGGCACTGGCGCACCTGGATTCGCTCGGGCTGTTCAAGCCCGACTTCCTCGATTTCCTGCGCCGGTTTCGCTTCACAGGGACGGTTCGCGCGATGCCCGAGGGAAGCCTGTTCTTCGCGGGCGAAACTGTGATGGAGGTGCGCGGGCCGCTCATCGAGGCGCAGATAATGGAGCCGATCGTGCTCAACCAGCTCGGGATCGCGTCGGTTCTGGCGACCAAGGCGGCGAGATGCTACAGCGTCGGCGCGGGCCGGCGGCTGGTGGAGTTCGGGTTGAGGCGCGCGCAGGGCGCGGACGCGGGGCTCGTCGCCGCGCGCTCCAGCTACCTTGCGGGCTTTCACGGCACTTCCGACGTGCTGGGCGGCAGGCGCTACGGCATCCCGGTATTTGGAACGATGAGCCACAGCTTCGTCATGGCGCACGAGGGCGAACGTCGCGCGTTTGAGGACTTCGCCCGCAGCTTCCCGAAGCTGAGCACGGTGCTGGTCGATACGTACGACACGCTCAGGGGCGTGCACAACACGGTCGCCGTCGCGCGCAAGCTCAAGGACGAGGGAATCAGTATCCAGGCGATCCGGCTCGACAGCGGCAACCTCGAACAATTGAGCAAGCAGTCGCGCCGAATTCTCGACGAGGCGGGATTTCACGACGTCGCGATCTTCGCGAGCGGCAATCTCGACGAATACAAGGTGGCCGACCTGCTCAAGGTTGGCTCGCCGATCGACGCTTTCGGAATCGGAACCGCGCTCACCACCAGCGACGACGCTCCCGCGGCGGACTACACCTACAAGCTGAGCGAGTACGACGGACGGCCGCGGCTCAAGACCTCGGCGGGCAAGGTCTCGCTTCCCGGCAGGAAGCAGATCTTCCGTGCGCTTGACGCCTCGGGACGCTATCGCGGCGATATCGTGGGGCTGATCGACGAAAGCGTGTTGATGGTTAAGCGCGAGTTCAGGCCCGAGCCCGACCGGGTCGTCCCGATGCTGGAAGTGATGCTGGAGAATGGAAATCGCGTGCTTCCGAGACCCTCGCTTGCCGAGTCTCGCGAGCGCTTCATGAAGTCGTTCGAGGCGGTCGACCCGCGCCACAAGGCCATTCGCAATCCCGATCCGTATCCCGTCAAGCAAAGCGCCGCGCTCGGGGCCATGATCATCAGCGAGAAACTTCGCGCGGAGACGCTGCAGGACTGAGCGCCGCGCCGGCGGAACCGCCGGTGTGCGCCGGCGAAGAATCATGGGCCGTTTCGCTCCGCCTTGCGGCCGCCCGCAAACCCTCCGGCGTGAAAGCCATGATCAGGGTTCGGAAGGATTCGCCGCTGACGGCTCCGCTCGGCACGGGTTCGGTGAGACGGACCAGGAAGTTCGACCGACGGCCCTTTAACTGATGCGGGAATGGAAAATATGCGTAATCTGCTTCGGGAAGATACATCGGGACAAGGGGCTTGAGCGCAGACGGCGTGCCGCCCACCCCGACGGCGATCAGGTTTTTCTTCCACGACCCGACCCCTACGTCGCGAAAGGCGTTCCGCTTCATATCGAAGCTCCATCCCTTGGGCAGAAGCCCAGCCGCCATGAGACTTCCGAGAGAGAGCTTTTGAACCGAGCCGCCCTGCGCGATGTATTTCGCGCTCGCACGCAAAATCGTCTGGAAGCGAATCCGAGCGGCGCGCCTCTCCAGCTCGATCGGCGACAGCGACCGGTAACTCGCAAAGGCGCCGGCAGGTATGCGGTACAGGGTGACGCCCGATACATGCGTGGGCGTGATGTCGAGTAGCGATAGCAGTTTCTTTATCCGCCCCGCATCCCGATAGGAATCGTCGAGCACGATCGCGGTTATCCCGAGATTGACGATGAAGGCCTTGAGCTGCGTCTCAGGCTCGGGAAGATCCCATGAGCGGTAAAACGCGTTCACCACGGGCCATCGCCGCACCTGGATAGGCACAAGGCCGGTAAGCCCCGACGCCATCCGGTAGTTCATCCCGCTCTCCGCCTGCCATAGCATGCACATGCCGTCGTCGCCGAACGGCAGCGGCAATACGATGTCGCTTTGCGAAAGCATCCGGCGCGACGCTCCGTTGAGAAAGAATGCCGGGGTTCCGGTTGGGGCAACCCAGTAGGAAGCTCGCGGATTCGGCAGCATCATGACGAAAGTTGCCGCAACCCCGAGCCATTTCGCTCGCGGCGAGACGGCTGGATCGGCGAGCCATAGCGCGGCGATCACCGCCGCGAGCAGGAAGGCGAACACCATCAGCCTGACCGGCATCGCGCCGGTGATGAGCGGTAACCTCTGGACAATCAGCCACGGCATCGGCAGCACCGTCGCTCCCGCGACGTGCAACAACGGCCCGGCCGCGAGGACGCAAACCCCAAGCAGGGTAAGCGCAAGAGTTTTCGCAAGAGGTTCCTCCCAATGCCTGCGTATCCAAGCGGCGGCAATCAGGATGAGCGGCAGGCCAAGACAGGCACCCTGGTCGTACAGGGTGCCTGTAAAGCGGTTCGAAATCGCGCGCGCAAACCGGTTGTCTCCCAGCAGATTGGCCGGTGTGGGAATCACGAAGTTCAAGAGATCGGCTGCGTATTGACTCGGAGACCAGAGCGGTTGTGTCGGATGTCCGGGTTGGAAATAGCAATAGAGATATGGGCTTACCGCAACCGTTGCCAGCGCGTAGCTCACGCCCACCGGAGCGAGCATCGCGAGCACTTTGCGCCGCGTCTCGCCCGAAGTGAAAAACAAGCCAAGCGCTATGGCGATGGCCCCGACCAGCGCGGTCAGCGCGAAGAGTTCAAGCAGCAAAAAGAACTGTACTACCAGGGTCAGTGTGAAAAGCCCGACGAACCTTCCGGTCGCAATACTCTCATCTAACCGCATCGCAGCAAGGCAGGCGAGAATCGGGATCGGGAAGATCAGCAACTGGTTTAGATGACTCAGAAGCTGACCCAGCACAAACGGGGAAAAGCCGAAGAGAAAGCCCGCGAACAGGGCTGGAACGAATCGGCCGGTGAGGCGACGACAGAGCCAAAACGCGCACGCGCCCGCGAGCGGCGGCAGGTCCAGCATCACGACATTGAAAGTCGCGACCGGCCCGAGCGCCATCTCAAGCGGCCCGGTCACGATACCGAGCAGCGGAAAACAGGTCGCCCACGCGAGATTAAATCCGACCGGAGCCCATAGGATATCGGTGAAAAAGGGATTCAGATGATCTCGGATGACATGCGGCCACCACGCCAGGCACCACATGTAAAGCGAAGGGTCGTTGCCGCGGCCAACGTAGTAGTCAGAGAAGTGCCAGATAATACCGCGGCCGAAGAAAACGATAGAGAAACCCAGGTAGAGGCTGAAGGCCGCGAGCCATTCGAAGCGCGTGCCAGAGCGCGTTGTGCGCTCTCCCCCCTCTTCCACGTCGCAATCCGCCTCCCGGATTGACTGTCTATTGCAGGTTAATTTCGGCATCGCAGCCGGTCAATGAGAGCGGCGCGTCGACTCGGGGCGTAACCTGACGCCCCGTGAGTCAGGCTACGGACGGCGCCTAGCGAGAAACCTCGCGCGGAGACGCTGCAGGACTGAGCGCCGCGCCGGCCGACTCGCCGGTGCGCGCCGGCGAGTCGTAAACCACGTCCAGCCGGCGCGCCTTTGCCTGCAGAACCGCCGGCGTGAAAGCCAGGATTACGAAACGGAACGCTTCTCCGCTGAGCGAGTCGCTGAAAACGGGCTCGATGAGGCGCGCGAAGAAGCCCGGCCGAGGGCCCTTTATCGGATGCGGGTACGGTGAATATGCGAGATCCGCCTCCGGAAGATACCTGCTCATAAGCGGCTTGAGCGCCGAAGGCGTGCCGACCAGCCCAATGCCGACCAGGTCTTTTTTCCATGGCCCGGCCCATACGTCGCGATAGGCGTTGCGCGACGTCTCGAAGCTCCATCCCTTCGGCAGAAGCCCGGCAGCTATGAGACTCGTTAGCGAGAGCTTTTGGACCGATCCGCCCTGCGCGATATATTTCGCGGAGGCGCGAAGGATGGTCTCAAAGCGAACGCGGTCGGCGCGCGTTTCCATCTCCAACGCCGACAGCGACCGGTAACTTGAAAACGCGCCAGCCGGGATTCGGTACAGCGAGACGCCCGATACCTCGGTCGGCGCGATATCGAGAAGCGAAAGCAGGTCTTTCAATCGCGGCGCATCCGGATATGAATCGTCGAGCACGATCGCGGTGATTCCGAGGTTGGCGATGAAGGCCTTGAGCTGCGTTGCGGGTTCGGGAAGATCCCACGAGCCGTAAAACGTATCGACCACGGGCCAGCGCCGTATCTCGATAAGTGAGAGACCGGTAAGCCCCGACGCCATCCGGTAGTTCATCCCGCTCTCGGCCTGCCATAGCATGCACATGCCTTTCGCTCCGAATGGCAGCGGCAAAACGATATCGCTTTGCGAAAGCATCCGGCGCGACGAGCCGTCACGGAAAAAGGCCGGCGTCCTGGTTGGGCTCGCCCAGTACGAGGCCGACGGATTCGGCAGCATCATGACCAGTGTTGCTGTCGCGCCGATAAGCTTCGCCCAAGGCGTAACTGCCGGATCGGCGAGCCATAGGGCAGCAATCACCGCGGCGACCAGAAACGCGAACATCATCAGCCGCGCGGGCATCGCGCCGCTGACAAGCGGCAGCCGCTGAAAGACGAGCCACGGCATCGGCAGCACAGTTACTCCCGCAACGTGCAGCACCGGCCCGGCCGCCAGAGCGCACACCGCAACCAGTGTGAGGACAAGAGTTCTCGCCAGAGGCTCACTCCAGTGCCTGCGTCCCCACGCGACGGCGATCACTATGAGCGGCAGGCCAAGGCAGGCACCCTGGTCATAAAGCGTCCCGGTAAAACGGTTCGAAATCGCACGCGCAAACCGGTTTGTGCCAAGCAGGTTGGCCGGGGTGGGGACCGCCAGGTTCATGAAGTCCGCGGCGAAATCGGTCGGGGACCAAAGCGGGTGGGTTGGATGTCCGGGCTGGAAGTAACAGTAGAGATACGGGCTCGCCACGACCCCGGCCAGCGCATAGCTGACCCCGATTGGAAAGAGCATCGCGAGCACTTTGCGCCGTGCCTCGCCCGACGTGCAAAACAGCGCCGCGGCTATTGCTACCGCTGCCACGATCGCTGTCAGGGCGAATTGTTCGAGAGACAGGAAAAATTCGACGACCAGGGTAAGCGTGAACAACGCTACAAACCGGCCAGTCGCAAGGTTCTCATCGAGCCACATCATCGCCAGACAGGCGAGAATCGGGATTGGGAAGATCAGCGCCTGGTTCAGGTGACTCAGAAGCTGACCCATGACAAACGGGGAAAAGCCGAAAACGAATCCCGCGAACAGGGCCGGGACGAATCGGCCCGTGAGGCGACGGCAAAGCCAAAACGCGCATAGGGCCGCCAGTGGTGGCGTCGCGAGCGCGATGAGATTGTACGTCGCGATCGGACCGAGCGTCATCTCCAGCGGTGAGGCCACAAGGCCGAGAAGCGGAACGCAGGGCGTCCACGCGAGATTGATTCCCACCGGGGCCCAGACCAGGTCGGTGAAAAAGGGATTCAGATGAGAGCGGATTGCATACGGCCACCACGCCAGATACCAGAAGTAAAAAGACGGGTCGGTGTCCCGGCCGATGTAGTAATCGGAGAAGTGGCCCGTGACACCGCGGCCGAAGAAAACAAGCGATAAAACCAGGTAAATGCTGAAGGCCGCGAGCAGTTCAAAGCGCGTATCTGCCTTTTCCGCGTGCTCCGCTCCCGTCCGCACCCCAATCTCCCTATCCAGTTCGGCTCTGAGCGCAGGTTAATTTCGCCGTCTCGGCTGGTCAACCGGAGCCGGACAGTCCGCGCGTTGAAATGGATTCGCCTGCCGGCGACGGTCAAATTGATGGGTCGCACGCGGAGGCGTGATGGTCGAACGTTCCTGGTTCCGTTGCGGTGAATGAACCGAGGGGACTATCAAAGCTCGTGTTGGATGCACGTTTGGCGCCCGGCCCGGCGCCGTCCGGAGACCTCTGAAAAACTTCGA
>JAJYMR010000023.1:371-7667 GCA_021786815.1 Deltaproteobacteria bacterium | reverse complement strand
GGTTACGACAGCGCGGTGCGGCGGCGCGCGGATATCGCTTCGACCAGGCGCGGCAGAATCGCAGCCGAGGTGCCGCGCAGGCTCACGTCGCAAAGTCGGGTAATTTCGGATTCGTAGAGGTTCACTTCGACGAGCGAACCGCCGCGTTCCCTGACCTCGAGCGCGAAGCCGGCGGCGGGATAGACCGTTGCGGACGTGCCGGCGACGATTACTAGATCCGCGCGCGCCGATTCCTCCTGGCATCGCGTCAGCACGTCAAGCGGTATCGGCTCCCCGAACGAAACCGTATCGCTCTTGAGCAGTCCGCGGCACTTCGGGCATCGCGGCGGCAACGCCTCGAGGCTTATCTCATGCCATGGAAAACGCGACACGCAATCGAGGCATCGAATCAGCTTCCAGTTGCCGTGAATCTCGGCGAGCGCCCTCTGACCGGCCTGGCGATGAAGATCGTCCACGTTCTGCGTGATGACGAACTTGAGAACGCCCATCTCCTCGAGACGGGCCAGCGCGTAATGGCCGGGATTCGGCTTCGCCGTGCGAAGCGGCGCGAAGAGCTCGTCGTTGCGGCGCTCGATACGTTTCTCCCATCCGCGCTTGGGATCGGACATGAAAACCTGGAAGTCGTTCATCGGCGGCTCGCCGTACTTGGTCCAGAGACCGCCCGGGCCGCGAAACGGAGGGATTCCGCTCTCGACCGACATCCCGGCGCCGGTGAGCGCTATCGGGTAGTCGGCCCCGAGAATTAGCTCCGCCGCTTCGGCTATCTGCTCATCGGTCGCAACTTCCGGTTTCTCGCTCATCGCTGATGCTCCCGAAATCTCGCGCGCCCGTCACGTGTCCGCGCTTGCCAAGCGCTGACGTATCTTCCTCCCCCCAAAATGAGACTTGCCCTATCCTATTACGCACGAGACGAACGTGAATGCGTACGCGGCGAGTCCCGGTTCGAGCACGCGCAACTCCATCGCGCCTGTCTGGACGGATTGGTTGGCGACCAGATTGTACATCCGCGGGCGATCGACGGTCACGAGCGCGCGTCCGTTGTGCGCCTGCGCGTCCGCGCCTGGCGATTCCCCGTCCGAAAGCCGAAGCTCGGCGCTGACGGTCGCACCCGCGCGCGGCGCGAGCACGAGGTTCACTTCGCGCGCCGTGTAGCGAAGCCTGATCGACGCGCCAGCGGCGTCCGCACGCGCGCATTCCTGCTCGACGCGCCATCGCCCGCCCAGATACGGCACGCCCTCGACGTGGCGGCCCGGGTCTGCGTAATCGTGCGGCTGATCGGAAACTACGGCTTCAGGATTGCCGAACTGGCCGCGCGCATAGCCGAGATAGAGCTCGGGCGTGACCCGATAGCACACCGCGCCGGGACGGTCGGTGTCGCGCACCGGCTCCATCGGCGGCGGCAATTCGGCCGACGGATTCAACTCGCGCAGCATCGTTTGGATTGCGGTTTCGGTCTCCTGGTAGTGACCTTCGCCGAAATGGTAGTAGCGAATCCGTCCCTTGGAATCGACGAGATACTTGGCCGGCCAGTAGCGGTTCGAATAGGCGCGCCAGATCGCGTAGTCGTTGTCGAGCACGACGGGATATTCGAGCTTGAAAGTGCGCAACGCCTCCTCGACGTGGGAGCCTTCGCGGGCGAAGGAAAATTCCGGCGCATGCACACCCGCTATCACCAGGCCGTGCCGATGGTAGCGCCGATGCCACTCGGCAATATACGGAAGCGTGCGTACGCAGTTGACGCAGGTGTAGTCCCAGAAATCGACCAGCACGACGGCGTGGTCGCGCAACTCGCGCAGGCGCACGGGACCTCCCTGAATCCATTGCCCTCCTTCGAGTTCGGGCGCGTATATGGTCTCGCTTATCAGAGGCATCGCGGCTCCAGTTGGGTCGGCCTGCGCCCGCGTGGTGAATTCCAACGCCGGGTACGCAAGCGAAGTTGGAACTCTAGCGCGGTTTTACCTGACGTTAGAAGCGTAACACAACCGCGCGCGGCGACGGCGCTTCGCGGCGTATGGAGAAAGAACGATTGGGCTGCTATTGCTGCCGCTCGCTCTAACGGTGCGAGGCAAGGCTCGCGCTCAATCAGCGAGGCGCTCGACGAAATCGACTATCACGCGGGCAAGTTCGTCGGGTTTTTCCAGCAGCACATGATGGTGCGCGTCGGGAATTACGACGAGGTTGACGCGCGGATTCGAGGCGCTCGCCTTCTCGGCGGCTTCCTGGGTCATGATACGACTTCGTCCGGCGCGAACCAGCGTCGTCGTAAGGCCGATACCTTGTATCGTTTCCAGCACGTGAAGCCCGTCGCCGCCGAAAAAGCTCTCGCGGTCGAACTTGAGCGTGTATCCGCCTTCGCCGGCGCGTGCGAGACTTCTTTCAGCGATCGCATGCAGCCGTTCGGGCGGAATTCCGCCTTCGTCGGGCATCAGGCGAAACCGCGCCCTCGCCGTCTCCAGGTCGGGATATATGACTGTCGGCAGCGCTCTGAGCCTGCGCAGGTAACGATCGCGGATGCGGCTCGACGTGACCGCGACATCGATCGCGATCGCGCCTCGGGCATACTCCGCATAGCGGCTTGCGAAGGCGAGCACGCCAAGTCCGCCCATGCTATGCCCGACCACGACCGGCCGCCTGCGCGGCATCGTCTCGGCGATGAAGCGTTTCAGGTCGCCGGCGTAGTCGTCCGGCTTATAAGCGGGCGGACTGGCCCATTCGCTGTCGCCGTGGCCGCGCTGGTCGAGCGCGATTAGCCTCAGACCGCGCGGCATCCGCTCGGCGACCCATTGCCACCACCACGCGTTGGCCGAATTGCCGTGCAGGAAGACAATCGTCCGCCTGCCCTCGGGGTTCCATTCGAGATAATGAAGCCGCGGACTGCCCTTAAGAAAGCGGCTTCGCGGTTCGCTCATCTTATGTCCTTGAGGAAGTCCTTCAGTGTGGCGATAAGCGCCCTTGGGTTGTCGAACATCACATGATGAAACCCGTCGTCAATCTGCGCAAGCCGCCCCTGGGGCATCGCCGCGGACATCCTGCGCGCAACTTCGAGATCGAGCAACGGGCTCTTCGTGATTTTTACTATGAGAGCGGGACAGGTGATACGGTGCAGGTCCTTCCAGACATCGAGCGGCTCGCGGATCATCGTGCGGCGGTCGATCTTATGGATGAAAGCGCCGTCGCCCGTGTCGCGAAACGAATGGCGCGCGACATGAGCGAGAATTTCCGCGGGCGCCGTTGTCTCGCGCGGGAGAAGCCGGAAGTTCGCGCAGGCGTCGGCGAGCGACGGGAAGCGGCGCGGGGGCCTTGCAGCCATCGAGCGCAGGAACTCGACCGCGCGCTCGGTGTAATCGGGCGGCGTGTCGATCGCGACCATCGCGCGCAGCCTCTCCGGACGGTGCGCCGCGTAAACGAGCGTATTGTGCCCGCCCATCGAATGCCCGACCATCACCGGCACGCCGAGTCCCCATGAGCCGATTATTTCGTCGAGATCCGAGACGTAGTGACGCGTGCCGTAGGCCCAATCGGGCGGCGATTCACTGTCGCCGTGGCCGCGTTGGTCGAGCGCCAGCGCGTGAAAGCGGTCAACGAAGGCGGGCGCCACGAAATCCCACCAATGGGCGTTGGCGGAACCGCCGTGAAGAAACAGTATCGGTGGATTTCCTTCGCCCCCGTAATCCAGGCAGGAAAGCGCAATCCCATTCGCCTTGAAACTTCGCTGCTTCATCGCTCTGTCCGTCCGCGCCGGCCGAACATCCAGGTCCCGAGCGCGATACGCCCCCGCTTTGCATCCACGAGCGTTCGTGCAACGATTCTATCTGAAAATTGCATCACGCCGATTGTCAGAGCGCTTCATGATTCCAGCAAGCCGTCACCGGGCCATCCTGTCAGCCGTAGCTTTACTCACTATTTTCGCCGCGTCGGCAGGACGCGCCGACCCGCTGGTAGCCGCCCCAGCCACATCCGCGACCGCCGCCGCTCCTGCCGCGGCTCCCGCGGCCAACCCGACAGCCGCCGCGCCAGTCGCCCCGACCGACCCTGCGGCAGCCGCCAAGGCGGGCGCGCTGGTCAACGCGGCGATTAACATGACCAACAGCGAACAGGCGGTCAAGTTGTTATGGCAGGCGACTGATATCGATCCGAGCTTCCAGGAAGCCTACATTTATCTCGGCCTTTATTACAATTCGCGTTCAGACTTCACCAACGTGATCAAGGTGTACCAGAAGATGGTGAAGTACCGGCCAAACGAGGTCAGCGCCTATCTGAATATCGGTGAGGCTTACATGTCGTTCTCGCCGGCCAAGATGACCCAGGCGCTTCCGTACTATCAGAAGGCATACCAGATCGATCCCAATTCGGCCTTTGCGGCGCTAAGAATCGGCGAAATCCTGGCCCATCAGGGAAACCGCGACGACGCGATCCGCTATCTGCGCCAAGCCAGTGCCGCCGGCGCGAAGCATCCGACAATCGCCGCCGAAGCGCAGAAAGTGCTGAGCGAGATGGGCGCGTCGTAACCGCCGGACGCGAACGCGGTCCTACGGCGCAGGTGTCGGCGCGGGACTTTGCGCCGGCGCGGCGGTCTCCGGATGGCGCATCCAGGGCGGCGTGAACTCGCGATCGAGCTTCTGCTGCTGCTCCGGAGTCAGCAACGAACGAATCCGCATGTAGGAATTTTTGAACAGTTCGCGGCGCTTGCGCAGGAACTCGCGATGGGTATCGCGGCGAAGCTCATGAACCTTGCGATGGGTGTCGTGAATTATCTGGAAGATCCGCTCACGCTGGGACGGCGTGAGATTGAGCTCGCGGACGATGCGCTTGATGATCGGCTCGCCCGGCACTCTCAAAATCCGGTAGCGGTACAAAAGCGTACTGCCCGCGAATCCGATCAGGATGCCCGCGACCACTGCGGCCACGAGCCCCATCCATCCGAGCTTACCCGGCAAAGCCGCCATCCTGGTTGAAGGTTTGCGCCGTCCCAGGGCCGAAAAGGTCCACTACCGGCTCCACCTGGGGCTCCTGCTGGCTGAGCACGTCGTTAAGGTTTCCCACCGGCGCCGAAACCGACAGGTAGGCGGCCACCACGCCCGCAGCCAGAGCCATCGCCGCCGCCGATATCGAAAACCACTCCCGGCGACGCGCGGTTGCGCGGTAAGCCATCGCGGGCCGGCGCGCCGGGACCGCCTCGCGCACCCGCGGAGAATCCTCGCGACGACGTTCGGGCGTAACGTCCGAGTGCATCACGGGAGCCGAAAGCGCAAAATTCCGAAACGCGCCGTCGCATCCCGGACATCCCCTCAGATGCGCAAGGAAAGCCTCGCGCCGTTCGGACGACAACTCCCTTCGCCAGAATGCCCTGAAATCCCGTCTTGCCTCGAAGCAGTTCATCGCGCAGCCCATCGACGCTCCGCGCTCAGCATCCGCTCCGCATGCTTGCGGAGCACCTGGCGGGCACGAAACGCCCTGATTTTTACCTTCGCTTCACTCCATCCCAGTGTGGCCGCGATTTCGCTGACCGACATATCTTCGCTGTCCTTGAGCACCAGCACCGTGCGATCGTCGGGCTTGAGCATGTCGAGCAGCCGATGCGCCAGGTCATGCGCGTTACGCCGTTCCTCAGCCGCCGCGACGATATCTTCCGGCGAGGCGGTATTCACCAACTGCATCCAGTCCAGCTCTGGCTCGGTGAAATCGCCGACCAGTTCTTCGGGCTTGCGGCGTCTGCGCCTTAGCTCATCGTAACAAAGATTGATTACGATCGCCCGCAGCCACGCCGCAAACGGCATCTCGGCGCGATACGTCTTGAGCGCCGCAAACGCCTTGAGAAAGCTCTCCTGGACCAGGTCGCGTGCGAGTTCGTGGTCCGAGAAGAACCGCTGGCAAAGCCGCTCGACGGGCGCACGATGACGCGATGCGAGTTCCGCGAAGGCTCCGGCCTGACCGTTCAGGGCCTCGGCTATCAGTTCCTGGTCCGGTTTGACGGTGGCGCTCCATCGGCGCTCGACGCTTCGCGCAATTGCCAACATCGCCAATATGGAATACGTCGAACGCCCATAATCGGTTACACGCAAGTTTTACCAGCAGCGATCAGGTTAAAACGAGACTTTTACGAATCGTGCGGGGGCGGCGGCAAGCCGGCGGCGGCGAGGTCGGCAGGCGTGTCGAGGTCGAGCACTACGCCGGCGTCGCCGGTGTCGATATAGCCCACTCGCTCCGGGTCGGCATTTACGACGAACCGGGCGCCCGCCGTGTCGGGAGCGCCAAGAAGCTCGGCGAAAATCGAACGCTCGAACAGCACCGGATGGCCGCGGCGGCCCTGATGCCGGGCGATCATGATCGGCCTGCCCGAAGGCGCACGATACGCTTCGACCAGCGCCTTGAATGTGTCGGGATGGACCGTCGGATGGTCGGCGAGATGAACAAGAATGGCGTCCACACCGGGAGCGAGCGAACGTATCGCGACCTTGAGCGAGGAGATCTGTCCGCGTTCGTAGTCGGGATTCTCGACCACGCGGATTCGCGGGTCGGCCGGCACCTTCGGACGGATTCGCTCGGCATGCGCTCCGAGCACGACCACCAGTCCCGCGGCGGCCGACAGCATCGCGTAAGCCGCCTGCTCGACGAAGGTGCGGTCGCCGATTTTCAGCAGCGGCTTGGGATAACCCATCCGGCGCGATTCGCCGGCGGCTAGCAGGACACCCTCGATGCGGCCGTTCACCGGGATCCGGTCGACCGCGCCAGGCGTCCGAGCTTGATGCCCAGCGTCAACTCGTCGCGCACGCCCGTTCGGCGCTCGCGGATTATCTCGGCGATAATCGCAAGCGCTATCTCGGCGGGGGTTTCGGCGCCGATATCCAGTCCGAGCGGCGCGTGAACCTGATTCACTCGCTCGGCCGGGATACCGCTTTGCTGGATACGTTCGAGCGTCGTTTTGACGCGGCGGCGCGAACCGATCATCCCCACGTAACCGCACGGATGGCTGAGCGCGGCGCGCACCGCCTGTTCGTCGAACGCGTGCCCGCGCGTCACCGAGACCAAGTAAGAATGGCGGTCGAGGCCGAGCGAATCTATCGCCCGCTCGAACGGCGCAACGATTATCTCGTTGGCGGTCGGAAAGCGCTCGCGATTGGCGAACGCGGCGCGATCGTCGATAACCGTCACGTGAAACCCGAGCATCGAGCCGAACGCCGCCAGCGGCTGCGCGATATGTCCCGCGCCGACGATAATCAGCCGCTGCGCGCCGCTTACCGGATCGATGAAAATCCGCGGCGCACCGCTCGGCTCGATTCGCATGACCGGCGTGAG
>JAJYMR010000023.1:0-361 GCA_021786815.1 Deltaproteobacteria bacterium | reverse complement strand
CGGATCGAGTTCGACCAGACCCGGCCGTGAGTCGGCGGCCCGCTCGCGGATATGGCGCAAAGCCTCGGCGGGCATGCCGACCGGCAGCGGTGCCGCGCCCTCGCTGCGCATCACTTCGATCACCGCGCGCGCGCCTTGCCGTGCGCCTTCGCGGTTTCCCGTATCGACGACTGTAAGCAGGGCAACTGGCAGGTTGTTTTCGGCGGACTCCGCCAGTTTGCGCGCAAGCTCAAGATCGGTGTCCGGCTTCCAGAGGTCGATGAAGACGTCCATGATTCCGCCGCAAGTGCCGATCTCCTGCTGATCGAAATCGCCGGTAAGGTCGACCTCGGCAAGCCTGGCATCCGCCTTTTCTTCAAGT
>JAJYMR010000319.1 GCA_021786815.1 Deltaproteobacteria bacterium | reverse complement strand
CGACGATTGCGGCGTCGGCGCCTCCCATGGTGAACGCGTCGCGCAGATGCTCGGGTGTGCCCGCGCCGCCCGAGGCAATCACCGGAATCGAAACCGCGTCGCTGACCGCGCGGGTTATCTCCAAGTCGTAGCCGAGCTTGGTGCCGTCGCGGTCGATCGAGTTGATACAGAGTTCACCGGCTCCGCGGCGTTCGCCCTCGCGCGCCCACTCCACCACGTCGCGCCCGGTGGGCGTGCGTCCGCCGTCGATAACGACCTCGTAACCGCTTGCGAGCTCGCGCTTTCCGTTCTTCGTCACCTGCATCGAGAGCACGATACACTGGCTGCCGAACGCCTTCGCGCCCTCGGATATTATCGACGGGTTTCGCACCGCGCCCGAATCGATCGAGACTTTTTCAGCCCCGGCGAGCAGCACCGCGCGCATGTCCTCGAGCGTTCTGAGCCCGCCGCCCACGCTGAACGGGATGAAGATTTCGCGAGCGACCGCGCGCACGACCTCGATCATGATCCCGCGCCGCTCGTTGGACGCCGTGATGTCATAGAAAACCAGTTCGTCGGCGCCCTGCTCGTAGTAATAGCGCGCCATCGCGACCGGATCGCCGACGTCCACGTTCTCGAGAAACTTGACGCCCTTGGTGACTTTGCCCGCGCGCACGTCGAGGCATGGAATTATGCGCTTCGCCAGCATCAGAACTTCATCCGGCAGAAATTGTCGAGCATCCTGAGCCCCGCCGCGCCGCTCTTTTCAAGATGGAACTGCGTGGCGAGGATGTTGTCCTTCGCGATCGCGGCGGTGAAACGCACTCCGTAGTCGGACGTCCCGATCACGGCCGACGAATCGGCGGGAACCGGGTAGTACGAATTGACGAAATAGAAGTGCGTGGTATCGGGAACACCGTCGAACAGCGGATGCGGCCTCGCCTGGTGCACCCGGTTCCATCCGATCTGCGGAACCTTGAGCGGACGGCCGTCCACAGAGCCCGGAAAGCGCACCACCCGGCCCGCAACCAGGCCAAGGCATCGCGCGTCGTTCTCCTCGCTCGCATCGAACAGTATCTGGATACCGATACAGATGCCGAGAAACGGCTTTCCCGCGCGAGCAACGTCCTCGACGAGGCATCGATCCAGCCCGAGCGCGCGCAGATTGTCCATCGTTGCGCCCGCCGCGCCGACACCGGGCAGAATCACCCGCTCGGCCGAGCGCACTTTCTCGGGCCGGTCGGTAATTTCGCAGGGATGGCCCAAATACTCGAGTGCGCGGGCAACGCTGGTGAGATTACCCGCCTTATAATCGACAATCGCTATCATCCGGGCGCTCCGGGCCAATAATCATAGCCGTAACCACGCAACGGCCCAAGGCGTCGCCGAGCCGTCGCGAAACGCCATAATTTTATCCGATTCTGAAACGCCATGCTCCGCATCGAGCGCGCGCTCGCGCCGCGGTCTCAGGCTTGACGGGCAAGGCCGCGGGATGGGACTGTTTCGGCTCAACGAAAGGAACAGTTCGCTCATGGCCAATTTCGCAATCGCAATCTCGGCGCTTCCCGATACTCCCCCCAAGGCTCTCATCGAAATCGCCCGGATGGCCGAGGACAACGGGCTTGCCGGCGTCTTCACCACCGAAGCGGGCAACGATTCGCTCGCCTACTCGCTCGCGCTCGGGCTCCATACGAGCCGCATCAAGCTCGGCACCGCG
Organism: Deltaproteobacteria bacterium; assembly: GCA_021786815.1. Lineage (GTDB taxonomy): Bacteria > Desulfobacterota > Binatia > Binatales > Binataceae > DTIX01. The sequence goes on along the minus strand of JAJYMR010000319.1, from coordinate 5,984 downwards.
ATTACCAACATCTATCTGCGCCATACCGCGCTGCTCGCCAACGAAGCCGCCGCGGTGCAGGAATTCACCGGCGGACGGTTCATCCTCGGCCTCGGCACGGGCCATCGCGAAATGAACACGATGCTGGGAATCCAGATGGGCGACCCGATGGCGAAGATGCGCGAGACGGTCGCGGCGCTGCGCAAGGCGCTCGACGGAAAACGCACCGGGCCGCAGGTCACGACCAGGCTTCCGATCTATCTCGCCGGGGTTTCGCGTCCGATGGTCAAGCTGGCGGGTGAATTGGCCGACGGCGTCATCTTCAACTTCTTCCCGCCCGCACGGGTCAAGGAAGCGATGGGCGAACTGGCCGAGGGGGCAAAGGCCGCGGGACGCGATGCGTCCGAGATCGAGCCGACGCTGTTTGCGACTGCGTTCATCTCCGACGATATCGAGGCTGCGCGCCGTCCCGCGCGCAAGCTGCTTTCGCGGTACGGTGCGCTAAGGTTTTACGGCAATATGCTCGCGCGCTCGGGCTTTCAGAAGGAAATCGAGGGAATTCGCGAGGCGAAAGGCAACGACGCCGCCGCTCAGCAGGCGGTCAGCGAAGCGCTGATTGATTCGGCGCTGCTGGTTGGACCGGAAAGCCGCGTGCGCGAGCGGCTCCAGGAACTGACCGCGCCGGGAATCGGCACCGCGATCGTTTTTACGAATCCGGTCAACGAGGATCGGATGAGCGCGATCAAGCGCACGATTCGCGCGCTCAGGCAGTAGCTGTTTCGCGCGCGCCCCTGCGCTGACGATAGGGCGCGCTCAGGACGTGGCGGCGGCTTCGAGTCTGAGCTGAGTGAAGAAATCCTGGATCCGGTTGTAGTTGACGCCGAGATCGCCGATGCCGTCGCGCGACTTCGACCGCATCTCGACCAGGCTGCCGCCGCCGTCCGCCGACCGCACCAGGATCACGAAATCGTCCTGGAAATGGAAGAGACTCGAGGTCGCGACGCCTTCGAGCGTGTCGGTCTTCGGATCGGTGTAGGTGATTTCCCAGTCGGGCATCCGTGACGCGATCGCCTGCACTTGCGTGAACACTGTCCCCGGATCGGCCTTGAGCTGGAGCGGCGCGACGTTGCCGTAACCTCTTTCCTGCGCCTCGGCGTAGTGCGCCTTGTCGTAGGCCATGTTGCGTCCGCGATTTGCCGGAAGTTGTTCAGCGTGAACGAACTCGGGAGGGTTGTTCACGTCGGTCGTGATGTCGTTGATCGCGGGATATTTGGAAGTGCTCAGGATTTTGAGCACCACGGGCAGCGCTATTACGGCTCCAAGCACCAGTCCGATGAGTGCGTACGGCCGAACCCTTCTGCGCGGCGGCTTGCGGGTCACGAAGACCGCGATTATCCCGACGAACACGGCAAGGATCGCGAGAAAGAATCCGAGCACGAATATCTGAAAGCCGACGAAGGGCGCAACGAAATAAAAATGCGCTCCCACGATTCCGACCAGGACCATGAAGGCCGCGATCAGCCCGTCAATCAGGGCGAGCCACGCCGGTATCATTCCGTACCCCTTTCGATTCGTCCGCGCCGCGCTTCCGTGCGGCTTATCGTTTCACGCCGCGAACGATGAATTGCGGAAGAACGAGCAGGAAGGTTCCGCGCTCTATCGCTCGATTTATGTTCGCGAGCCATTGTGCCACCTCCTGCTCCATAACCCGTCCCGAATCACGCGCATAACGCGCGAAGCTCGCCTTAAGCATCGGCGTCGAGCGCCCGAGCGTGTCCGCGGCGGCCATCACTTCGACCTTCACATCCGTGAGGCCGGCCTCGCGGAAGAGACCGTAGAGCCGCCGACCAATCTTAGGCTCCTTAAGCGCGATCGATTTCGCCGCGCCGAGCACGCGCTCGTTGAGATCGGCAGTGCCCGCGCCGGTTTCGAGAGCCATCATATCCCAATCGCTGTCGGTCGCCACCACGACTGCGCCCGCGCCCGCGACGCGCGCCATCTCGGCGACAGTGTCCGCCGCCGAATCGACGTATTCGAGCACGTTCTTGCAGAAAACGCGGTCGAAGCTTCGGTCGGGGAAATTGAGCGGAGGAAATCCGCTGCGGACGAACTCGGCCGGAACTCCCGCCTCTCGCGCGCGGCGATTCGACCGCTCGACGAAATCGGCGTTGATATCCACGCCGGTGACCTTGCCCGAGGGAGCGACGCGGCGCGCCAGTTCCATCGCGGTATGGCCGGGGCCGGAGCCGACGTCGAGGACGCGAAGGCCGGGCGCGAGTTCGAGCGGCTTCAGGAGCGGTTCCATCGCGGGATGGAACGCGAGGATCTGGTCGTAGGCCTCGTGCCGTTCGGGTTCGATATCGATCCAATGCTGCTTGTAATAGGGATTGTTGCTCATCGCGGCGCCACGGGCGTTTGTTACAACAATCCGGCGGAAATTAGAAGAAGAGAGTCGCGGTTGGGGATATGCTAATGTCCGAGGTTGGGGAAGCACGGGCCGATGGCGCAAGACAACGGCGTGTGGCAGGCTTTTCGGGCGCTGATGTGGTGCACGATGCCCGCATCTGAGATTGCTCCAGAGGTGCGGACCCTCACCCGGCGCTTCGCGCCGCCCTCTCCCGGACAACGGGCGAGCGACAGAACGGCGGTGCGGAGATAGCTGCTCCTAACCCAGTGGTGGCGTTGAGCGCGCTAGGCGGGGCCGTTGGCCTTGAGTAGTTCCGCGATGCCTTCCTCGACCGAGATGCGCGGGGTCCATCCGAGGGTTGCGCGTGCGGCCGAGTTGTCGGCGAGCGTGTCGCGCATGTCGCCCTTGCGCGACGCCGCCCGCACCGTCGGCCCGCCGATCAATGCCGCGATCCGGTTGACGCTCACGTTTCGCCCGTAGCCGATATTGAGCGCGCGCCCGTCGGCCCGCTCCCGCTCGCAATCCATCGCGAGCAGGTTCGCCGCGACCACGTCGCTTACGTGCGTGAAATCGCGGGTCTGCTCGCCGTCGCCGTGAATTTCGAGCGGGCGGCACTGGCTGCGCGTCTTGAGGAACGCCGCAATCACGGTCGTGTACGCGCCCTCGGTCGTCATCCGCGGCCCGTACACGTTGAAGTAGCGAAGCGTCAGGGTCTCCATCCCGTAGAGCCGATGGAACATGCGGGTGTACTGCTCGCCCATGTACTTCTGAAGCGCGTACGGGTTGAGCGGATTCGGCGCCATCGTCTCGGAGAGCGGCATCCGCGGCTGATCGCCGTAAACCGACGACGAACCCGAGAAGACGAAGCGCCGAACGCCCGAATCGCGCGCGGCGATTAGCGTGCTCAGCGTGCCGACGGCGTTGGCCATGTGCGTCTCCATCGGATGCGCGATCGAAAGCGGTATTCGCGGAAGCGCGGCGACGTGGAACACGCAATCCACGCCGTTCATCGCCCGCGCGAGCGTGGCCGTGTCCTGCACATTGGCCTCGACCAGTTCGGCGCGCGGATCCAGGTTCTCGCGACGGCCGGTTGCCAAGTTGTCGACGACCCGCACGCGGCATCCGCGTTCGATGAGCGCGTCGACCAGGTTGGAGCCGATAAACCCGGCCCCTCCCGTGACCATCACGAGCCTCTGTGCCTCAGCCGGGCTCATCGGACGCTCCAAAACCGAGCCGGTTTCTGACCCGGAAACCAAAATTGCGACGCAAATAGCACTCGGATAAGCTAGGCAATCCCCTGTCAGGGCTGGAATAGGAACTTAGCATGGCTACGGATGCATCACGGATCAAGCTTCTTCGCGAAATCCTCGCCGAACGCATCGTCATTCTGGACGGTGCGACCGGAACCGCGATCCAGCAGATGCATCTCGGGCCCGAGGATTTCGGCGGCGCGGCGCTGGAAGGATGCAACGAGAACCTGGTGCTCACCCGCCCGAACCGGATCCATGAGTTGCATCGCGGCTACCTGGAAGTCGGCGCCGATATCGTCGAGACGGACACGTTCGGCGCGACCTCGATAGTGCTTGCCGAGTACGGCCTCCAGGAGCGCGCGCGGGAGATCAACCGGCGCGCCGCCGAGATCGCGCGGGCCGAGGCGGACGCGTTCAGCACGCCCGGGAAGCCGCGTTTCGTGGCGGGCTCGATGGGCCCGACGACCAAGAGCATCTCGGTGACCGGCGGCGTGACTTTCGACCAGTTGCGCGAGTCGTATCGCGAGCAGGCTCTCGGCCTTATCGAGGGCGGCGCGGATATCCTGCTGCTCGAAACCGTGCAGGATACGCTCAACTGTAAGGCGGGACTGCTCGGAATCGAGGCGGCTGTGGCCGAAAGCGGCGTGCCGGTTGCGGTTGCGGTCTCGGGCACGGTCGAGACGATGGGCACGCTCCTCGCAGGGCAGGATATCGAGGCGCTTTACGTCTCGCTCGCGCATCGCGAGCTGCTCTGGATGGGCCTCAACTGCGCAACGGGCCCCGACTTCATGACCGACCATCTGCGCACCCTCTCGGGCGTCTCGCGGTTCCACGTCGCATGCGTGCCGAACGCGGGGCTTCCCGACGAGGAGGGGCATTACAACGAAACGCCCGAGATGCTCGCGGCCAAGGTCGCGCGCTTTGCCGACAACGGATGGGTGAACCTGGCGGGCGGATGCTGCGGCACAACGGCCGAGCATATCCGGCTTCTCGCCCAGGCGCTGGAAGGCAAACGGCCGCGCCAGAGAGTTTCGCTAAGGCGCTCGGTCGTGTCGGGAATCGAGAGCCTCGTAATCGACGATAGCACGCGCCCGGCCGTGGTCGGCGAGCGTACCAATGTGCTCGGCAGTCGCAAGTTCAAGCGGCTTATCGCCGAGGGCAAGTTCGAGGAAGCGGCCGAAGTGGGAAGGCTTCAGGTGCGCAAGGGAGCGCATATCCTCGACGTATGCCTCCAGGACCCGGACCGCAACGAAGTTGCCGACGTAACGCGGTTTCTCGAACTGTTGGTCAAGAAGGTCAAGGTGCCGCTGGTGATCGACTCGACCGACGCGGCGGTTATCGAGGAAGCGCTCAAGCGCACGCCCGGCAAATCGATTATCAACTCGATCAATCTCGAAGATGGCGAAGAGCGCTTTCGTCGCGTGGTGCCGATTGCGCGCCGCTACGGTGCGGCGCTGGTGGTAGGATGTATCGATGAGGACAAGCAGCAGGCGCAGGCAATAACGCGCCAGCGCAAGCTCGCAATCGCCGAGCGCTCGTACAAGCTTCTCACCGAGAAATACGGCGTCGAGCCCGAGGACATCATCTTCGACCCGCTGGTGTTTCCGGTCGGCACGGGAGACCGCAACTATATCGGCTCGGGCGTCGAAACGATCGAGGGTATCCGGCTGATCAAGACGGCGATGCCGCGCGCGCGGACGATTCTCGGCATCTCGAACGTCTCCTTCGGGCTGCCCGAGGCGGGACGCGAAGTGCTGAACGCCGTGATGCTGTACCATTGCGTGCAGGCGGGGCTGGACCTCGCGATCGTCAACTCAGAGAAGCTCCAGCGCTATCCGTCGATTCCCGAAGATGAGCGCCGTCTCGCCGAGGATCTGATCTGGTGGCGCGGCGACGATCCGATAGCCGCGTTCGCCGCGTATTTCCGCTCGCGCAAGACGGAAAAGACCGTCGAGCAGCATCGCTCGCTGCCGCTGGGCGAGCGCCTCGCGTTCTACATCCTGGAAGGCTCGAAGGATGGCCTTTTCGAGGACCTCGACGACGCGCTCAAGACGATGGCGCCGCTCGAGATCATCAACGGCCCGCTGATGAAGGGGATGGACGAGGTCGGACGGCTCTTCAACGCAAACCAGATGATCGTCGCGGAAGTGCTGCAATCGGCCGAAGCGATGAAGGCCGCGGTCGCGCACCTCGAGCCGCACATGGAGAAGACCGAGAGCCTGACGCGCGGCCGGATCATCCTCGCCACGGTCAAGGGCGACGTCCATGACATCGGCAAGAACCTCGTCGATATCATCCTGAGCAACAACGGCTACCGGATAGTCAACCTTGGAATAAAGGTGAGATCG
>JAJYMR010000259.1 GCA_021786815.1 Deltaproteobacteria bacterium | reverse complement strand
AAATCCTTGAAACGCGGATGCGCGGGGACTTGAGCGTCCGTCGGAGGGAGAGAGAACGATGAGACTTCAGGACCGGGTTGCAATTGTTACCGGATGCGCGCGCGAGCGCGGAATCGGCAAGGCGATCGCGCTTCGGCTCGCGCGCGAAGGGGCGCATGTCGTCGCGGGCGACTACGGGCGCTCGATGAAGGAATATCCGGAGGCGAAGTTCGGCCAGATGGAGGAACTCGAGGCGCTCGCCGGCGAGATTCGAAAGCTCGGCCGGCGATGCCTTCCGGTCAGGGTCGACGTGACCGACGAAGGCGAGGTTTCCGCGATGGCCGAAGCGGCATGGAAGGAGTTCGGCCGCATCGACATCCTGTGCAACAACGCCGGCGGCGGGGTGGGCGGCGGTCCGGTCGTGCAACAGACGCTCGATTCATGGAACAAGACGGTCGCGATAAACCTGACCGGCACGTTCCTGTGCGCCAAGCACGTTGCCCCGAAGATCATCCAGGGCGGACGTGGCGGACGGATTATCAACACCGCCTCGATTGCGGGAAAGCGCGGCGGTCCCGGGCTGGCGGCTTATTCCGCCGCGAAGCACGGCGTCGTGGGGCTCACGCGAAGCCTTGCGATGGAGCTTGGGCAGTTCGGAATCACGGTCAACGCGGTATGTCCCGGATTCGTCGAGACGCAGTTGCTCGAGGGATTGATCCAGATGGTCGGTGCGTCGAGGAACCTGACGCGCGCGCAGACGATTCAGAGTTTCGTCGCACAGGTTCCGATGGGCCGGATGGAGACGGGCGACGACGTTGCCAATGTGGTCGCGTTCCTGGCCTCGGATGACGGCGGGTATATGACGGGGCAGGCGCTGAATATCTGCGGCGGCGTCGAAGTGCATTGAGGTGTCATACTCTTCCTCCTTCCCCCGCGTTCAGTTGCGGGGGAAGGCCGGGAAGGGGGTTCTGCCGCCCGCACCGAAAGGACAGGGGCGCCGCGCAGTTGCCTAAACGCTATGGAGCTTGATTGCCGCGATCGTGGCCATCCTCGCGGTGACGAGTGCCGTCGCGGGGTGCTTAGGGGAGGCGATGTTTGTTCACCCGGCCTCGGTTGCTAAGCGGTCCGAGGCCGGGATTCCGTCGGCGGGGGCGCGTCAGTACTGTTTGATCAGCTTGGCGCGGCCGTCCTCGTCGTAGGTGTAGACCGCCTCGGCGCTCTCGTCGCGGGTGCGCTTGTGAGAGCCGTCGCAGAAGGGCTTGTTCTTCGAGAGACCGCACGCACAGATATAAACCGGCAGCGCGGTTCCCTCGGGAATTTCGTACGGAGTGTTTCGTTCGTGTTTGACCAGTCGAGCCATGAATGAAACTCCCTCGATTGTTTTGTGGAATGTCCCGCGCGGCACCTAAGCGGCGCGCCGCGCGCGACGCCATCGCCACTAAAGACCAGCGCGCATCGGATAGTCAATTGCTCCCAGGCAACCTAACCCTCGGTCCCTTCCCTAAAAGGAAGGGAAGCAGGGCAAGAAGATGCTTCGGCTTTCCTTGCGGGGAAAGCCAGGGAGTGAATGCTGACGGGTCAATGAAGCGACGGGTCGTGAGGTCAGGGCATTAGCTGAGTGGCTGATGGATCGCTTCGGCGGCTTCGATCGGGGCGGTGTGCTTTCGATGCGGGTCGGCGCCGAGCACGAGCGCCAGGACCCCGCTTATCGCGACGAGCGCCCCGATTACCATCCGCAGCGTCGGACGCTCGCCGAGAAACGCAACCGCCATCGAGATCGAGAGCAGCGGCACGCCCGGAACCACCAGCGCCGTCGTCCATGACAGCGAGAGCCGGCTGATCGCGCCGTACCAGGTGAGCGCGCTCAGGAAATAGACGAGGAAGCCGGTTACCACGACCACCGCGGCAAGCCGAGGATCGGCAAGCTCGCCCATCGCATGGCGGTCGAACAGCAGAAATACGGGCGTGAAGACCGCGGCCGCGTAAACGAAGCGCCCGGCCGTAATCGAGACCGGAGTGAGCGGCGGCATGATCCTGAGTCCGAGCACGTGCGCGGTCTGCCAGAAAAGCGGCGTCAGGAAAATCAGAAGCGTCGCGTAAATCGGAGAAAAGACGCCGCCGCCCGCCCAGAACACCGACCCGATTCCCACTAGGATCGTCAGCGTGGCGAGAATCTGCCGTCCCGTTGGGCGCTCGCCGACCACCATCGTCGCCAGGATGAGCGAATAGACCGGCTCGGCCTGAAGAAGGATGACGCCGGCGACCGCGTCGATATGCCTGAGGCCGTAAATCAGCGTCAGGCTCGTCGCCACCGTTCCCGACATCGCCATCAGGAACAGCCGCCCGGCGTAACGCCGGTCGGTCAGGTAGCGAAGCTCGCCTCTCACGTAGAGCAGGGGCAGGGTGCAGAGCGAGGCGACGACCACCGCTCCCTCGCAGAAGAGCATCGGATCGAGCCTGAGCGCGGCGTACCGGGTCAGCACCGGCTGCGCGGCCCCGATAGCAGTGTTCGTGACGGCGAGCAGGACGCCGATCTTGAAGGCAAGCGTCCTTGATGTGCTGCCGTTCCCGTCCACAGGCATCCCGGACGCTTGTTCGGCTGCTGTTCCGCTCACGTCATCCCCCTGATCAAACTGTCGCGAAAACGAACGCGAAGGCGTCCCTGACTCCGGCGAGTGTGCGCGCCTGGGCTTCCTCGACGTCTTAAATCCACAGCATCAGCCTGCGCATCGCCATCGCAAATCGCTATGAGCAGCTGCGCTCCAAAGACGATTTGTGCTTCTTTTTCGACCAATAGGCCAATTATTGCACTTATGACGGAGCTGACGAGCAGTAACCCGAGCAGCCCGCTCGAGCCGCGATCCCATCGGAACGAGGCCATGGCGAGCATGTCCAAGCAGTCGCGCCGATAGTAGAATGCTCGGGCGAAGTGGGTTCCCAGACGGAGAACCGTTGAGGACGGGACTCGGCTTCCCGGTTTCGTGCCTCATCTGGAGCCGCAGGACGAGATGGGCCGAACTGGAAGGAGGCAGGAATTCGATAGGGTCTTGAACGGTGGCGAAAATCGCAGGCTGAAGCTGGGAAATCATCGATTTAGGGGCCCGGCGAGTGCCGATGCAACGCCTCTCAAAGCGGTTTGCTGGGGCAAATGACACTTCAAAACAAAACACTGCTGCACTTGACGCACCATTAGGTTCACCTAGAATAAGGTTAGGCTGATGTGGGTGGCAAACTGGGGGATCGGGAGATCCTGATAGTATGATGCGAGGCACAAAAGGCAAGGTTATTCCCTTGCGGGACGACGAGCAGGTGGGGAACGGCGAGGAGGAAGACCCGAACAGCAGCCTTCAGGCATTGCAGGCTGCACACAGGCCGTTTCCAACGGTTTCAACGATGCCGCGATTGCCGCTGATGATCCCAGACGAGATTCTGGATTATTACGGTTGGGTGTTCTGCCAAGGCGGTTTCCTCAACCTCCAGATGACGTTCGAACAGTTTCTCGCCGTAGTTGCGGCGGTCAGTCCCTCCGCGCTCTGCCCGGAGTACGACCCGAGCGAAGCGACTTCAGCCGACTGAGTGTCTGTCGAATGATCGTCGGCTGACGTTCCGTCGAATTCGGCGGGCGGATTGCGGTATCGGCCGGAGCCGAACGCGGTCGCCCGTGCGAGAGCCGGTCCGGCTCCTTTTATCCACAGCGCTATTATTGTGACTCAGGGCTTTGCTGCGAGCCCTTCGGGAGCAGGCTATTCCGGACCCATACGCTTTGGACTCCCGCCAGGTCGGTTGGCGAACTCAGCTTGTTGTCCTTGGCGATCTGGTGCCAGTTGTCGGCGTTGCCGGTGACCCGCTTGGCAAGCTCACGCAAATTCTCGCCGGGCAGGAGCGAGAAGTTCACACCCCCGCTGCTGGGCGTGGCCGGAGCCGGAGGGTACTGCGCCGCGTACTGGTCGAACTGCTTGAACAGATGCAGCTTCACGCTCGGCTTGAGCCGCTCGATTTCGCTCTGGGAGATGTCCTCGGCGCGCACATTCGCGATTATCTTGCTCTGACGGCCTGCGAGCGGGAGCACCTGGAATTCGTAGCGATAGCGCGGACTGGCGCCGATGAGACCCGAGAACACGCCAACCGAAACGTCGGCCTCCTGCCATTCGGTGACGATCTGGCGCCCGGGCTTGACGTTGTAGAGAATCCCGTCGCCGCGCAAAACGTCCTGCAGCATCACGAAGGCTTGCGAGGCGGGGAAATTGGTCACGTGTTCTTCGCCGACCACGTAGTCCGCGCTGGCGCCCGAGCTTGAATAGGCGCATGCGCTGAAGAGCAAAAGCCCCGCAAAAAGAAGCAGTCTCGGTGTGAATGGATTGGATACGACGCGCCCGCCCATCGTCAAACAGGAAAACACGCACCCGCGCCGCGCGCAAGGCTCGAGTGCCTGACGGGCGAGCGGGTTGCCCGCTCCCGCGGCTTTGCATCCGCGAGGGCGCGAAAGGAAAAAATCCGAGGTGCTGATGGAAATCATTCTCCCCGTAAAAGTTTCACACAGGCGCGGAGCGCCGGACCGGCGGCCGTCGGGGCGCTTTCGGCGCTCGCACGTTGCACCTTCTTGTCCAAGGGACTAACTGGTTACATCGCATGAGCCTGAATACTACCCATCGTCACGTTGTTGCCGTGGTTGGCGCCGCCACGGCTGGTTCCGAAATCGCGCGGATTCTCGCCGAGCTTGACGCCCTGGTCGTGGTTTTCGAGCAGAATCCGCGTCCCTACGGGAAAATCGAGGACGGGCTGCCCCGATGGCACGTAAAGCAGCGCAAGGACGAGTACGAGGACATCAACTCCCGTCTCGACCATCCCAATATCGAGTACGTTCCGCTCACCAGGCTGGGTCGCGACGTTGACTTCGAGGAGCTCAGAACCGAATGGGGTCTCAGCGCGATCGTGCTTGCCAACGGCGCATGGCGCGACCGGCCGTTTCCGGTCGAGGGCGCTGACCGCTTCATCGATCGAGGGCTCGTTTACCAGAACTCGCTCATCTACTGGTTCAACCATTACCCCGAAGCTGAATACAACGGACCGCGCTACGAACTGACTGAGGGCGCGATCGTGCTGGGCGGCGGACTTGCCTCGATCGACGTCGTCAAGGTGCTGCAGATCGAGTACACGCTGAAGGCGCTCGCTCAGCGCGGCATCCGGGAGGACATGGTCAAGCTCGAGCGCGAGGGAATCGAGCCTGTGCTTCAGGCCCACGGACTCAAATGGGCCGACCTCGGCGTCAAGCCGTGCAAGCTTTTCTACCGCCGGCGCGTGCTCGATATGCCGCTGTCGGACATCCCGGCCGATGCTCCTGCCAAGCGGGCCGACGCGCTTCGGCAGGCGAGGGCGAAAATCCTCGACAAGGCGATGCGCAAGTTCCTGTTCCAGTTCCAGGACCTGAGCGTTCCGTCAGGAATTATCGTCGAGGGCGACAGGATGGTCGGCGTGCGTTTCAACCGCACCGAAGTCGCCGATGGACGCGTGCGAACCGTGCCGGGCACCGAGCACGAGGTCCGCGCCGCCCTTACCATCAGCTCGATCGGCAGCGTCCCGGAGCCGCTTCCGGGCATCCCGCGCGACGGCGAAGTCTACAAGTACGTTGACGCGGATATCGGCCTCCTGATGAACGACGCGACGGCGGTTTTCGCGGCGGGCAACGTGCTCACCGGCAAGGGCAACATCAAGGATTCGCTCACCAGCGGAACCCAGATCGGAACGATCGTGGCCGAGAGCTATCTCGGCCTCATCGACAGGGAGATCCCGATAGCCGACGAGATCAGAAAGCAGGCGCACGCCGAAGGCGAGAAGATCGCCCGCGCAATCAGCAAGCGTGAGCCGCTCGCGCCCGAACGGATCGAGAAGATTCGCGCCCGCGTGAAGGAGCGCCAGCGCGCGATCGGTTTCGACGGCTACCGGGCCTGGATAGCCAGGTCGACGCCGGCCGATCTGCAATAGTTGGAAACACCCGCTCGCCGCGCGGCGACGGCGCCTCGCCGCCGGCGGCGGTTTCGTCCCCCGGGTGCTTTACCTGCGGGGGCGCCCGGCTATACGCTCGACAATGATCACCCTTCACGGACGGAGTTGAACGGCGGTGGAAGAGCTTAGGCGAACCGACCCGGAGATCTATCGGCTCATCAAGGAAGAGGAGCGCTACGAACTGGAATCAGTGCGCCTGATTCCTTCGGAGAACTACGTGTCGAAGGCCGTGCTCGAGGCCACCGGTTCGGTTCTTACCAACAAGTACTCGGAGGGCTACGCCGGCAAGCGCTACTACGAGGGCCAGCGATACATCGACCAGGTCGAGACGCTCGCCATCGAGCGGGCCAGGGCGCTGTTCGGCGTCGAGCACGTCAACGTGCAGCCCTATTCCGGTTCGCCGGCGAACCTCGCCGTGTACTTCGGGATGCTCAAGCCGGGCGAGAAGCTGATGGGTCTTGCGCTTCCACACGGCGGCCATCTGACCCACGGATGGAACGTGAGCATCACGGGCGTGTTCTGGAATTCGGTGCAATATATGGTCGATCGCGAGACCCAGCGCATCGACTACGACGCGCTTCGCGACATGGCGCGCCGCGAGCGTCCGCGCATGATAGTGTGCGGAGCAACCGCCTATCCGCGCCAGTTCGACTTTCGCGCCTTCGGGGAAATCGCAAGGGAGGTCGGCGCCTGGCTGCTCGCGGATATCTCGCATATCGCGGGCCTGGTCGTCGGCGGCGCGCATCCTTCGCCCGTCCCGTATGCCGACGTCGTCACCACCACCACGCACAAGACCCTTCGCGGTCCGCGCGGCGCGATCATCATGTGCAGGAACGAATTCGCCGAACGAATCGATCGCGCGGTCTTTCCCGGATTGCAGGGCGGACCGCACAATCACACCACGGCGGCGATCGGCGTGACTCTCAAGGAGGCGGCAACGCCCGAATTCAAGGACTACGCACACCAGGTCGTGCGCAACGCGCGTGCGCTTGCCGAGGAACTGCTCGCCCGCGGCTTCAATCTCGTCTCGGGCGGGACCGACAATCACCTGATACTGGTCGATCTCACCAACAGGAAGGTCATCGGCAAGAAGGCCGCCAAGGCACTCGACGCCGCCGGTATCGTCTGCAACTACAACACAGTCCCTTACGATCCGCGAAAGCCCTTCAGCCCGAGCGGAATCCGCCTGGGAACTCCGGCGGTCACTTCGCGCGGGATGAAGGAAGCCGAGATGAAGCAGGTCGGGCGATGGATCGACGAAGTCATCTCGCACGTCGATGACGAATCGGCAATCCGCCGCGTCTCCAACGAAGTGCGCGAGATGTGCGGGCGGTTTCCGGCTCCGGGTATCGCGCTCGGCTGAGCGCGGCTTTCCGCCTCCATAGAATCCTCGAAGTACGCGGTTCCACCGGCGTCCCACGCCTGCGGCTAGGGGACGTATTTGCATCGCGGCCGCGCAGGCGCAGCTTCACCTCCCGTGCGTCTGTTTGTCTCTGATAGCATCTCGTAAGTTCACGTACGCATTCGTCGAGCATCGGCTAAGCCGGGCAGGCTCGCATTGCATACGCGTAATTGCCAACAGGTGCGCATCAAAGCATATCAAAACACTTGACACCACTACTTGTCCCGTATTACATATCGCTACGTCGTGATTATGTCTTTTTGTTTCAATTTCTTCTTTGTATCCCGCTCCGACAC
>JAJYMR010000153.1 GCA_021786815.1 Deltaproteobacteria bacterium | reverse complement strand
CGCTTGCATTCCTCGATCGCGTCGTCGATTCGCCCAAGCGCGCGATAGGCCCATCCGCGGAACGTGTACGCCTCGGCGGTAGGACACACGTCGAGCGATTTCGAATATAGCTCGATCGCGAGGACCATCTCCTCGCACGCCGGCTGCTGATCCTCCTCGGCGGCCATCGCGAGCGCTCGCATATGATGACGGTAGGCTTCGTTCCAGAGCTCGAGCGCCCGCTGTTTGAACGTATCGGCCATCGATCAGATCGGTATTGCCTGGCATTCGCAGGGTCAAGTGGCCGAGCGGATGGGCTTTCGAGCGCGTGTCGTGCTTCCTTCGACGTCCCTGGCACGCCCCGTCGTGGAGAGAGCGGCGCTCCGGCCTATTGATGCAGGGTTCGCATGATTTCGATCATCGCGGGGCCGACTATCACGGCCATCATCGCGGGCAGCACGAAGAATACCAGCGGGAACAGGATCTTGACGGTGGTCTTTTGAGCCGCTTCCTCGGCGCGCAATCGCCGCGCGTTGCGAAGGCCGTCGGAGATGGAGCGCAGCGCGGGACCCATCTGCGCGCCCAACTGCTCGCTCTGGATCATGGTTGCGGCGAGCGGCTTGATGTCCTCGACCGCGACGCGGTCGGCGAGTCCGCGCAGCGCGTTGCCGAGCGTCGAGCCGGCGGAGATTTCCGCCGAAACCATCGCGAGTTCGCGCCCGATCTCCTGGCCCTGGCGCTCGGTTTCCGACGCGACGACCTTGATCGCCTCATTGATTCCGAGTCCCGCCTCGACGCAGACGACAAGCAGGTCGAGCACGTCGGAAAGCTGGCTTGCGATCTCCTGCTGGCGGTTGTGCGCCCTGCGCGCGACGATGAAGTACGGGAGCCATCCGCCGATTCCCGCGCCGCTGAACATCATGAGCGCCGGTCTCAGTCCGCTCGCGTGGAGCGCGATTGCGAACACGACGGCTCCCGCCGTGCCCGCGATCGCCGAGCCGAGACGGATAAGCTGAAAAGTGCGCATGGCGCTGGAGCCCGGATAACCGGCCTGCACGAGGATATTCGCGAGCTTGCGGCCCTCCGGCGTGTCGAGCTTCGGCGCGGGCAGCCTCTCGACGGCCCACAGGAACATCGCGCGTGCGACGCCCTCCTGCTCGGCTTCATGGGGCAGCAGGCCGCCGTAAGCCACCTTCATCTTGAGCGTCATGTTCTCGAAGCGCTCCTCGAGATTGCGATGGCGTCCGAAGATGGCGGTCCAGGCCGCGGTGCCCGCGATGGCCAGGAGCAGGAAAATCGTGACGCTGATAAAAAACGGTGACATCTCAGAATTTCACCTTGAGAAGCTTGCGGATGGTGGCGAAGGCGAGGACGTCGAGGACGGCGGCAATCTTAAGGATCCTGATACCGGCGGGATCATTGAACAGAACGTGCGTGTACGAAGGCTGAATCACACTGAAGGCGCCGAGGATTATGATCGGCAGGCACCCCACCACCCATCCGCTCATCCGCGATTGCGCGGTCAGCGCCCGCACCTGGTCCTGAACGCGCTGGCGCGTGCGGACGATATCGGCGAGCCGGCTGATTATCTGCGCAAGGCTGCTTCCCACTTCGGCCTGAACGCGCACGGCCACCACGAACAGGCGCAGATCCTCCACGGGAACGCGCTTGAGCATCTCCTCGAGCGCGCGCGGAATCGGAAGCCCGAGCCGCGACTGCTCGATAACCGACCGCAACTCGGTGGACATCGGATCCTGGAACTCCGTGACCACGACTTGCAGGCCGCGCAGCAGCGAGTGGCCGGCCTCGAGCGACGAGCGTATCAGGTCGAGCGCGAAGGGCAGTTGAAGGACAAAACGCCTCAGCCGCCGCCGGCGCCGGATCCGCACGTACACAACGGGTATCGCGGCAAGGCCGCATCCGGTCGTCGTCGCCAGCATCGGGTCCTGCCAGACCGCGGTGCCGATCACGACTCCGCTGCCGAACAGCACCAGCATCAGCAGCACGACGTCGCTCACGCGCATGTAGATGCCGGCCTGCCACAGATGCTCCTCGAGGCGCTGGGTCAGGTCCAGGCGATAAAGCAGGGTTATCAAAGTGCCGCCCTTGCGGTCGCGGGTCCCGGCCTTGAGGATTTCCTCGGCGGCCGGAGAGGACGGCCGCGCGATTCGCGCCATCAGGCGGCGCTCCGTCGCGCTTGCGGTATTCTGACGAAAGGCGAACCAGGCGCCGGCGGCCAGGATTGAAGAAAAGATCAGGGCGGCAGCGAGGTAAGGCATCGCGCTAGCTCGCAGCCACGCCCGCGCGGACCAACCGCTTGTCGGGTTTGAAGCCCGCCGTCTCGAGCATCCGCGAATAGGCCGAGCGGATTCCGGTCGCGGCGAAATTCCCTATTACCTCGCCGTTGGGGCCGGTATCGGTGCGGGTGAATTCGAACAGATCCTGCATCATGATCATCTCGCCTTCCATCCCGGTGACCTCGGAGATTTTCATCACCCTGCGAGTTCCGTCCGAAAGCCGGGTGACGTGGACGATCATGTTGACGGCCGAGGCTATCTGCTGGCGCATCGCGCGCTGCGGGATGGTGAAGCCGGACAGCAGCATCATCATCTCGAGCCGCCCCAGACACTCGCGCGCGCTGTTGGCGTGGATCGTCGCGATCGAGCCGTCGTGCCCGGTCGACATCGCCTGGAGCATGTCGAAGACCTCGGCGCCGCGCACCTCGCCGACGATTATCCGGTCGGGCCGCATCCGCAGGCAGTTCCTTACCAGATCGCGCTGCGTGACCTCGCCCTTGCCCTCGAGGTTCGGCGGACGCGTTTCAAGGCGCACCACGTGCGGCTGCTGGAGCGAAAGCTCCGCCGAGTCCTCGATCGTGACGATTCGTTCATTCTCTGGCACGAACGCCGACAGGCAGTTGAGCATCGTGGTCTTGCCCGAACCGGTGCCGCCGCACACCAGGATATTGAGCCGCGCGCGCACTACGGCGAGCAGAAACTCGACCATCTCCCAGGTCAGCGTCCCCTTCTCGACCAGCCCCGCGATGTCGTAGCGGCGCTGCCCGAAGCGCCGGATCGACAGCGCGGGACCGTCGAGCGCGAGCGGCGGGATGATCGCGTTGATACGCGAGCCGTCGGGAAGCCGCGCGTCGACCATCGGCGAGGCCTCATCCACGCGCCGACCCACGCGCGACACGATGCGGTCGATTATCAGCATCAGATGATGGTCGTCCTGGAACTGCGCGTCGGCCAGCTCAAGCTTGCCCTTGCGCTCGACGTAAACCTGGCGGGCACCGTTGACCAGGATGTCGGTGATCGCGTCGTCGCGAAGCAGCGGTTCGAGCGGTCCCAGGCCGAGGAGCTCGTTCTTGATCTCCTCGACCAGCCGGGTGCGGTCGGCCTCGGTCAGGAGATGCCCCTCTTCGTTGAGGATCTCGGTTATGGTTGCGGTGACTTTGCTCGAAAGCGTCGATGGATCGAGCGAGTCGAGCTTGGAGACGTCAATCGTCTCGAACAGGCGGTTGTGCACCTGGGCCTTGAGCCGGCGCGAACTTTCGCCGCCCTCGGTGCGCTTACGCGCGGGCGCGCCGACGAACGAATTTGCGGCCGCCGCCCCGGCGCCATTGCCCTGCGCAGGCCTGTCTCTGAGCTTGCCCGAAAGACCCATCGCGCCACCCTCACGAACGGGCGCCCAATGCCGAGAACAGGCGCGACACGAAACCGCCGGACCGCGCGCCGGCGCCGTCGACAGCCGGGCTTACGCGCCGCGCGAGGGCCTCGTAGCTCCTGACAAGCGCCGAGCCGCCGGCGATCTCAAAAATGTCGCGCCCCTCCAGTTCCGCGTGCTCCGTGACGCGATCGTCGCGCGGAATCGTCGCGAAAATGCCGCGCCCGAGCGTGTCTTCCAGCCGCTTCTCGCCTATCGCATGGCTCGCCACGAACCGGTTCACGACGAACCGCGGCTCGAGCGGGCTCAGGCTCAGCCGTTCGAACAGATCGATAAACCGCCACGCGCATCGCACTCCCGCGACCGACTGGCCCAGCACATAGAAAAGCTGCTCGGAGCGCTCCCAGGTCGCCACCGTCTTCTCGTCGATATGGTCGCCGCAGTCCACGAGCACGAAATCGAACATCTCGCGCATCAGGTCGAGCGTCGCGCCGACCGTCGCGTCGGAGATGGCCTCGCCCTCCTCAAGCCGCTTGGGTGCGGCGAGCACGTAAACGCCCGAGGAATGCTTGGTCAGAACAGACTCGATTTGGAGCGAGTCGAGTTTACGGTCCGAATGCGCAAGCGGCAGCATCGATACGTCGGGCTCGAGGTTGAGCATCACGGCAAGCGCTCCCGCCTGAAGATCGAGATCGACCAGCGCGACCCGTTTGTTGAGCGAACGGCGAAGTGCGAGGCCGAGATTGATGCACAGGCTCGAAACGCCGCATCCGCCGACCAGGCTGACGGCCGAAACGATCGTTCCGCCCTGCGCGCGTTCGGCGCGCCATCGCGCCTCGCTTATCTTAAGAAGCGCGCCGGTCAGTTCGCCCGCGTCCAGCGGCGTGAAAAGCAGCTCGTCGGCGCCAGCCCGTATCACCCGCTTCATCAGTCCGGCGGAGCGCTCCTTGAGCACCGCAAGCATGACCGGCCGCGGCGATTGAGCGGCCTGGCGGCGCAGACTTTCCAGCGAGGCGGCCTCGTTGCCGTTGAACACGATCAGGGCCACGTCGGGATGCCCGGCGGAGTCGGTTTCGGGCTGGTCCGGCTCGCGCTCGAGTACTTCCAGCGGAGGCTCGGCAACGCCGGACAGCGCGTCCCTGACCTCATTCTTCGAGTCTGGCGAATCCGCAACCAGGGCGATACGCAGCACCTTGCGCCTGTCATTTTCCCTGCCGTCGATCACTTCTGCCGCTGCCTCCTTCCGCCTCGGGCTCTCAGAACCTGGGCCGACCGGGGTCGGGCCTGCTAAGCTGCTTGGTCTCAACCTCGTTATAGGTGAGATGCCCGCGGCTGCTTGGCTTGAACACTTGCGCGCCCGGCGGGAGGGGACGGACGATCTGCGGCGTCACCGCGATCATCAGGTCGGTCTTGGTGTCCGTCCACGCCGTGTTGCGGAATAGTCCGCCCAGGTATGGGACATCACCCAGGTACGGCACCTTCTGGATGGTTTCGTTCTTCTGGTCGAGGATGAGGCCTGCGATAATCAGCGTCTGATCATCCCTCAGCCGCACCATCGTCTCAGCCCGGCGCGTAACGAAGGCCGGCACCGTGAAGCCGAAGAGCTGCACCCCCTGCGCGTAGTTGGGCTGTGAGACCTCGGGCTTGACCAGCAGTTCGACGTCGTTGACGCCGACCACGGTCGGCACGAACACCACCGAGGTACCGTACTGCTTGAACACGACCGAGGTGTTGAGCGCCTGCGCGACGACGATCGGTATCTCGCCGCCGTCCAGAAACTTGGCCTTCTCGCCCGAATTCGCGAGCAATTGCGGCTCGGCCAGGATACGCCCGAGGTTGTGGCTTTCCAGGAACTGGAAGAACGTCTGGGTCAGGACGTTGGAGTTCTGCGCCGCAAGCCCGTAGGTCAGATTCTGTGAGAGCAGCAGCGGCATGATAGCGCCACCGGCGGGCAGAACCGTGCTCGAGGCGGTGCTCGTTCCGGTCGTAGTCGTTTGCTGGCTGAACGGAGTAGCAACCGCGCCGGGCAGTCCGACCAACGACACGCCATAGTTGGCGAGCGCGGCCGAATAGTTCATGCCCTGGTTCTCCAGGTTGTTTATGTCGAGTTCGGCCACGATCGTGTTGAGCATCACCTGCTGCTTGCCGCTCGGGTCGATCCGTACCTGGCGCTCCTCGTAATGTCCCTGCTCGTTCCACACGGCGAGCGTGGTGAACCCCGCCTTGTGCGCGATCAGGTTGAGCTCGTACGGGTTGATGACCTGGACGTCGGCCACGTCGGTGTCGGCTATCGAGATTCGTTTGAGGCGATGGTGGAAATCGATAATCCGCGACGTCCCCGTCATCATCGAGATTCCGTCCGCTGGCAGATAGTGAAAGCCGCCCGAAACCGAAGCAGTGGCGAGATTGCCGCCGCTGGCGGCGACCGACGGATCGGTTCGAAACTTCTTTGCCGGCTGGATGACGGACGTGCCCTGGCTGCGTTCAACCGGGGCCTGGAGCGTGCCGTTCGCGCTCTGTGGCGCCGCGCCATTCATCGCGCCACCGAGCGGACTGGCCGGCGCGGGCGCACCGGCGGGCGCCGCCCAAGTTGTTTCCGCGTAGTGCGGAGCAGACGCGGGCGCCGCGGAATTGCGCGAAATCGGCCCGGCTCCGGCGTCCAGAGGAGCGGTGGGCGCGACGGCGTCGGCCGAGGATGACGGCTCCATCGCCTGCGCCATCGAACCCGGTTTCAGCGGCGCGCCGGGTTCGGCCGCACCCGCGATTCGGACGTCGTAGTCAACAAGCTCTCCCGTATCGAGCGCGATGCGCACTTCCCAGCGCCCGCGTTCGGCTGCGAGCAGGACTATCTCGCCCGGCGCTTCGGTATGCACCACCAACGCCTGGGGATTGTCGAGCACATGGATGTCAGGCGCCGAACCGGGCTGCACGTGATCGATAACCCGGCTCTCGCCCGCATTGAGCAGCAGCGTACGGTGCTCGGTCTTTGCGGCTGCATATGCCGAGCCACGGGCAAACAGAACCGCAACGGACAGTGCCGCAACTACCGCCGGAATCCTGCAAGCGAGCCGTCGGTCCATCGTTTTTCCCCCTTTGCGCCGTCATCTCCGGCTACGGAATTTCGATCGTCTTTGGCGTGCCGATGAACCCCACCGTCTGCGATACTGACGCAGCATCCCGCGCGGGCGTCATCGCCGTGCGTGCCGGCGCTTTCGGCCGGGAAGAAAAGCCCGAGCTGCGCGCGCCCGGCGGATCGAGCGCCGCGACGCCCTGGTTCACGAACGAAACGGTTTCTGCCTGCTTGCCGTTGCGCATGATCTCGATCGAGTAACCGCGTCGCGGGCGGGCAGCAGGAGGCGCTGTGCTCCCGCCGGCCGGCGCGGACTGCGACACCATGACGGAACCCGGTTCGGGACGGCCCAGCAGGTCGGCGAGATCGCTCCCCGCCGTCGCGACTATTGCCGTGTCAGTGTAATTGCGCATCGCGAGCCTGAGCGTTCCCTGGCGGCTTGCGAGCGTGAGCCTTTCGGCCTGATGCGGCGTGACGAGAAGGGTCACCACCCTGACCACCTTGGGCTTGTCCTTGCCGGCGCCAAGCTCCTGGGCCACGGCGAGCACCTGCACGTCCTGCAGAACGATCTTCGAGAACGGGTGCGAATTCGGGTCATTGCCGGAAATCGCAACCAGCACGTCGACCCGCGTGTGCGGCTTCACGAAGCCGGCGATATCGCTGACCGCGTCGACCGGCACCGACATCGCACGCATCCCGCGCGGGATGAGCAACGGCATGACCGCGTCCGCCTGCCCGCCGCTGAAGATTCTTTGCCTGATAATCGGTTCACCAGCGAGAAACTCGGTCCGCGCGTAAGCGTTCGCGAGCGCGGCGGTATTGGTGAAGGCGCCGACCGGAACACTGCCGGCCGACCATGACGCGAGCTTGAGCATCGCGGGCTGGATCTTCGCGCCGATCGAGATGTCGGCCGCGGCGACCACGATATTGACCTGATCGGCCAACGCCTTGTGAAGCTGGGCCTCGCGG
>JAJYMR010000379.1 GCA_021786815.1 Deltaproteobacteria bacterium | reverse complement strand
TCGGAGCTTGCGAACCGCCAGTTCGTCGCGGGCGATCGCTTCACGATCGCTGACATCACGGCGCTCGTCGGGATCGATTTCGGCCGCATGGTCGACATCAAAATCGCGCCCGGGCTGAAGAATCTCCAGCGATGGTACGACGCGGTATCCAGCCGTCCGAGCGCGAAGGCGTAAGCGCTCGGCGCATCAGAGCAGGAACGGTACCCATCATGTGCGCGCGCTCTTCGGCCTGTGGGCGAAGAGCGCGCGGCGATGAACCGCGGATTCCGCGCACGTCAGTGCAGGGGTGGAAGGTTCGGCGTGTAAAGCTGGAACAGCATCAGGTAGATGACCACGCCGGTCACCGAGACGAACATCCAGAGCGGCCAGGCCCATCGCGCGACGCGGCGATGGCTCGGGAAGCGGCCGCGCAGCGCGAAATAGAGCGCGGCTATCGCAAGCGGCACGATCACAGCGGCAAGAATCACGTGCGGGATGAGAATCGAGAAGTATACCGGCCGTATCCATCCCTGGCCCGTGAAACGCACGTCGCCCACGTGGTAATGGAAGACGAGGTAGGAGATGAGAAACGCGATCGAGACCGCAAACGCCGCGAGCATGCACGCGCGATGGGCGCGAACGCGCTTCGTTTTGATGAAATAAAAGCCTGCGAGCAGCAGGATTCCCGCCGTCCCGTTCAGGATCGCGTTGAGCGGAGCGAGTGAGTAATACGAAAGCACTTTTCCAGTGAAACGCGCGCCGGAGCCGCTTTCAAATCTTGTCGAGGACCATCACCAGCAGCACGCTCGGCAGATAAATCAGCGACGCGAGCATCACGCGGCGCGCCGCGGCGGCGCTTTCCGGTCCGCTCACCAGCACGAGCGCGCAGGCGAGCATCGCGACTCCAAGAATCCCGGCCACGACCAGGTAGGTCATCCCCGCAAATCCCATCACGGTCGGAAGCGCGCCGACCGCGAGCAGCGCGATGCTTGCGGCGATTATCACCGGATTCTCGGGCGCCCGTCCGTTGCGCGGTTCGGGCAGCAATCGGATGCCGGCGCGCTCGTAGTCGTCGCGGTAAAGCTTCGCGATCGAAAGCGAATGCGGCAGTTGCCAGAGGAACATTATCCCGAAGAGCACCCACGGCTCCGCTCCGAGCCTTCCCCGCGCCGCGGCCCATCCCGCCACCGGCGGCAGCGCGCCCGGAACCGCGCCGACCAAGCTGCACATCCACGACACGCGCTTGAGCGGCGTGTACGCGAACAGGTAGGTCGCGGTTATCGAAGCCGTCACGGCCGCGGCGAGCCAGTTGACCGTGAGCAGCAGATAAACAATCCCGACCGCGCCTGTGAGCAAACCGAACCATAGCGCCTCGGGTGGGCGCAGGCGGCCGTCGGGCAGCGGGCGATAGCGCGTGCGTTTCATGCACGCGTCGGACTCGCGCTCCATGTATTGGTTCAGTGCGAGCGTGCCGCCCGAGGCGAGCGCCGTGCCGACCATCAGGTTGAGCGCGACCGCGAGGTCAAAGGCGCCTGCCGCGCCAAGGTAGAAGCCGGCGAGCGTGGTAACCAGCACCATCGAGGTGACCCTCGGCTTGGTCAGCTCAAGGTAATCGCCGAGGCGATTGCGCGCGGTCGCGGGCCGCGACTCGATTGCGACATCAGGCGCGCTCATACCGTCACCTTGCGCTCGAACACGCCGGCAACCGGCCTGCGAGCCGCATCCGGCGCGATTGTGCGCGGGCGGCCGTAGAGCCGAAACGCGCGGATCGTAAGCGCGACGCTGGCCGCGAGGACTCCCGCCCCGACGGCGACGTGCGCCGAGGCCGGAATGACGGCGCCGTCGCTCCATATCGTGGTCACGCCAAGCAGGATCTGTATCCCGAGCAGCACGAGCAGCAACTCGGCGAGGCGCACAAGCTTCGGCTGGTCAAGATGCGAGCGGAACACGCGTATCGCCGTCCACAGAACGAAAAACGTGACCGCAGTCGCGCCGCCAAGATGGGCGTAATCGGACGCGATCGCCTCGCTCATAGTTCCGGGAAACAGCGGCCCGGCGAAAATCGGAAAGTCCTTTATCGCGATCGCGTCGTTGACGAAGCGCACCACCGAGCCAATCACTATCTGGCAATAGATGACCGCGGTCGTGATCACGCACAGCCGGGTGAGCGGAATCCGCCGCGGCGCTTCCTCAAGATGTGGCGCATCCTCAAACCAGGGGTTGGTGAAAATCGCGAGCGAGACGGCCGTGCAGAAAAAGATGATCGCGGTGCTGGTATGCGCCATTGCGATCGGCAGCGGGATGCCAAGCAGCACCGTAAGACCGCCCAACAGCGCCTGAACGAGCACCAGGCCGAAGGCCGCGATCGCCGTGTTCCGAACGATTCGCCGGCTTCGGCTCATCGTCGCCCACAGGACCATCACGAGCGTCAGGACAACGACGATTCCCGCAACCACGCGATGGGCGTACTCGTACCTGACTCCGCCGACCAGCGGCGGTATCAGCTTGCCCCACGCAAGCGGCCAGGTCGGCACCGAGAGTCCTGACCCGGTCGACATCACCAATGCGCCCACGAAAAGCAGCAGGAAGGTGACGCACGCCAAGGCAACGGCAAAGCGATGCATCCCGGGCGGCGTCGGCGACTTGGACAAAGGCACGTTTTCCACTTCCAAGAACTTAAGATCTTTCGAAAATGCGTATGGACACGCCTGAGCCCCACCGCCGCGTACCCGGACGGTGGCCCGGCGTGATTCCAGAGGGCTAACTTACCCGCAAACGCCGCGATTTACCAAGCGTTGGAGCGATCCGCACCAATATTCGGCTCGGTTTCGCCGCACGGCCATTCGCCACTGGGCGCCCGGCTCGGCGAACCCGAGCCCGTCGATATCAGGAACAAGACGTTAATCTGTTACGACAGAATAAGAAAGTTTTAATTGAATGGCTCCAGATCGACCGATTTCCGGCCGGCGACGCGCTTTTGTTTGCCTCGGACGCGGATTTCGATACAACTCGCGATGTTGGCGGGGAGGATCTCATGGCATCCGTGTCCAGTGCTGATATCTCACCGAGCCTTGTGGAGCGCGCAAAGGCTGCGTCGTTCTCGACGCTCGCCGAAGCGTTCGACCATCAGGCGCGCAAATATGGCTCGCGTACTTTTCTGCGCCAGAAACGCGACAAGATTTGGCGCGACTTCTCCTGGAGCGCGATCGCCGAGGCTGCTGCCCGGCTTCGCGCCGGTTTCGTACGCCTCGGAATCAGGCACGGCGACCGGATTGCGATTCTCGCCGACAATTCCCCCGAGTGGGTGATCGCCGATCAGGCCGCGCTCGGCCTCGGCGCCGTCGTGGTGCCGCTCTATACCACCAGCGCCGCTGACGAGACGCGCCACGTGCTCAACGATTCCGCCGCGCGCGTGGTTGCCGTCAGCGGCGACGAACTCGTGAAAAAGCTGCTCGGTTTCGGAAGTTCGATTCCGGGTGTCGAGACGATCATCGCAATCCATCCGGGGGCGTCGGCGCGCGAGCGCTCGTTCGGCACGCCGCCCGTGATGACGCTGGAATCGGCGAGCGCGGACTCGCCCGCGCCAGTCGCCGAGGGTAAACGCGACGACCTCGCCACGTTTATCTACACCTCGGGCACGACCGGCGACTCGAAGGGCGTGATGCTCTCGCACGGGAATATCCTCACCAACGCCGCCGATTCGATCGAGGTGCTGGATCTCAACGATACCGACTCGACGCTTTCGTTCCTGCCGGTCGCACACTCGTTCGAGCGAACCGGCGGCTATTACGCGGTGATGCTCGCGGGCGGGACGATTTCCTACGCCGAAGGGCTCGCGCAGGTCGCCGGCAACCTGATCGAAACGAATCCGACCGTGGTGCTGGTGGTGCCGCGCCTGCTCGAAGTAATACACACGCGTATCAGGCGAACGGCCGAAACGGGCTCTCCGCTTCGGCGCCGATTGTTCGAAGCGGCGTTCGCGGCGGGCCAGCGCGCAACCGAATATCGGCTTCGCGGCGAACCGCTGCCAGTGACGCTGGCAGCCCAGATGGCGCTGTATCGGAAGCTTGTCTTCCATCGTATCCACGCGATTTTCGGCAATCGGCTCCGTTATCTCGTCTCGGGCGGAGCGCCGTTGTCGCCGGATATTTTCCGGTTTTTCTCCGCCGCCGAGGTTCCGCTGGTCGAAGGATACGGACTTACCGAGGCCGCCCCGGTCGTCTCGGCGAATCTTCTTGGCCGGACCAAAATCGGAACCGTGGGCCGCGCGCTTCCGAGCGTAGAGGTGAAGACCGCGCCCGACGGCGAGCTTTTGGTGCATGGTCCCAACGTGATGAAGGGATATTTCAGGCTCGAGCAGGAAACCCGCGAGGCGATCGATTCGGAGGGATGGCTTCACACGGGCGACATGGCCGAAATCGATTCCGAAGGCTATATCCGGATTACCGATCGCAAGAAGGAGATAATCGTGCTCTCGGGCGGCAAGAACGTCTCGCCCGCCAGGCTCGAGAACAAGCTCACCGGCGATCCCTATATCGCGCAGGCATGCGTGGTCGGCGACCGCCGCAAGCATCTGGTCGCCCTGCTCGTTCCGAACCTGGAAAACCTGCGCGACTTTCTCAAAGAGAACGGCCTCGAGGGCAAGCCGGTCGAGGAGCTGGCCAAGTCGCCGCAATTGCGCGCGCTCTACCACGCGCGGCTCCGCGAGTTGAACAAGTCCCTCTCCGACGTCGAGGCGATCGTCGGATTCTCGCTCGTCCCCGAGCCATTCACCCAGGAAAACGGCGAGCTTACGCCGACGCTCAAGCTCAGGCGCAAGGTCGTGCAGGCGCATTACCGCGAGCGGATCGAGGCGATGTACGGCGACGACTGACGCCGCGCTAGCCCGCCCGTGAACGAGCGCCGCGGCAAACCTTCATCGAGCGCCCGCGAATCGATCTCGATCGTCAGGGCGTCGCTCCTGAATCCGATTGCGCCGGGCCGAATCGAGTTCCTGAAGGACGGCGCGCTCGCGATTCGCGGCGGAACAATCGCCGGCGTGGGCGAGTATCGCCGGATAGTCCGGGCGCATCCGCGCGCGAAAACCGTCGATCTCAGCGATCGGCTCCTCATACCCGGCTTCGTCGATACGCACGTGCATCTGCCGCAGTATCCGGTCGCGGGACTTCACGGCAAGGAACTGCTCGACTGGCTCAACTCCTTCATCTATCCGGCGGAGCGAAACTTCACGCCCGCGGTTGCGGCACGCCTTGCGCCGGTTTTCTTCGCCCGGCTTCTTTCATGCGGCGTGACGACCGCGGCGGTTTACTGTTCGGTGCAAAAGGAGAGCACGCGGGTTGCGTTCCGCGCGGCCGAGCGCTCGGGAATCCGCGCGATGATCGGAAAGGCGATGATGGATCGCAACGTTCCGGCCTTCCTGCGCGAAACCACGGAGCGCTCGCTTCGCGACAGCGAAGAACTCTGCCGCGAATGGAACGACGCGGACCGCGGACGGCTGATGTATGCGTTCACGCCGCGCTACGCGGCAAGCTGCAGCGCCGAGTTGATGCGCGAGGCGGCGCGGATGGCGCGCGCGAGCGGCGCTCATCTCCAAACCCATCTTGCGGAAAACCGCGCCGAGGTCGAATGGGTGCGAAAACTCTTTCCGAAAGCCGGAAGCTACACGCAGGTCTATGAAAACGCGGGGATGCTGACGCAGAAAACCGTTCTCGCCCACTGCATTTATCTCGGCGCGCGCGAGCGGGCGCTTATCGCGCGAAATTCCTGCGGCGTGGCTCATTGCCCGACCTCAAACCTGTTTCTCCAGAGCGGGATGATGCCGCTAAGGGAGATGCTCGATTCGGGTCTCAGGATTGGGCTCGGCTCGGACGTTGCGGGCGGACCGACGCTCGACCCGTTCGCCACGATGCGCGCCGCCGTCTACGTCGCTACGGCGCGCGCGCTTGCGCCTGGCTCGCGCGCTCGCGCGCGGATGATCGACGTCGGGACGGCATTTTTTCTTGCGACGTTGGGCGGCGCGACGGCGCTCGGACTGGAGCGCGTGACGGGAAATTTCGCGCCTGGAAAGGACGCCGATTTCGTCGTGATCAATCCCGCGATGTTCGACAGCGGACGCGAAGCTTATCCGGTCGGCGACCGGCCCGACATGATACTTTCGCGCCTGGTGTTCCTTGGTAGTGAGCGCGCGGTCGAGCAGACCTACGTGCGCGGCCGTCGATGCTATCCTGCACTGGGCCAGAGAGGTTATAGGCGCGGATAGCCTCGGCAGGGTGCGATGGTACCGTTCAGATCGCCTGCGAAGAGACCGGGGCTTTTCGCGTTTCGTCGTCTGCTCGCAGAACGGTTGGCTTAACGCGCTTCAAAACGGGGGCAAAAGTGACCGAACCGCGCAGGCCAAGATGGGAACTCAAGGGCCCCTGGGTTTTCGAGCCCCGCGACGACGGCACGATCCTGTTCTACCCGCACGGATGGGGCCGCGGCTACGTCGTCCCAACGAAACAAAAACGCCGTGAAATCGAAGCGTTCCTCAGGCTATGGCGCAGGAGGCTTGGGAGAGCGAGGGGTTTCGCGCAGCCGGCCGGGCGGTGGCTCGCGGTTCCGGCCTCTATCATTTGCGCCGCTATTCTTCTGGCGCTTTTCCCTCCTCCGTATTGCCGCATCCTGTGGTACGTCCTCGAATGGCCCACGCTGGTCCGTACACTTCTCGCCGCCATGTGGCTCTGGCTCGCCGTTCTGCTCGGAATGCCGCTAGCCCTGCTCTTTGCCGCTGAAACCGCCAAAGCGGATCTGGAGAAAGCAGACACGAGACGATCATTTATCGAGACTCAAAGAAGCCACGTGCGGCGCGTCGGCTGGGCGCTTCCATGCGCTTTGGGGGCTTGCGGCGCCCTTGCCATGGCGGAGGGGATTTGGTTCTCGCTGCCGAAACAGGAAAGCGTGATGCGCCCTGCGCACGTGATTCCTGTGTTTCTGCGCGTTGGCGTGCTGGAGATCGTTCTGGGCCTGATTCTGGTACTGGTGGCGCTCTGGCAAATCAAGGTGCTTAAAAGCGCGCGCCCGTCACACATGCGCGCCGATCCTCGCACGCAACGCTGATCGGAATCGCACCCTGAAAGAGCAAGGCGGACAGCCGAAAGGCCGTCCGCCTCGATTCGCACATCATTTCGCGAGCGGGCGGATTCCCGCTCTACTCGGTTTTTGTGCCGCCGTTTTCCTGCGTGAGCAGTTCGTGGATGGTAACAAGCTTCTTGATCATGTAGGAGCGGCGCCCCTTGGGCGTATGCACCTCGATATCGTCGTCCGCGCCCTTGCCAATCAGCGAACGGCCGAGCGGCGAGGAGAGCGAGATGCGGTTTTGCGCGCCGTCTACTTCCTCGGGAACGACGATTTCGTACTCCATCGTTCCGCCCTCATCAAGGTCCTCGAGTTCGACCCTGCTTCCGAGGCCCACGGTTTCGCGCGGAATCGAGTCGAGATTGATCGTCGAAAGTTCCGCGATCCGGGCTTCGAGGTTGTTAAGCCGCGCCCGCAGGAACTCCTGGCGCTGCTTCGCCATCGCCCATTCGGCGTTCTCCGAGAGATCGCCGTGGGCGCGTGCCCGCTCCAGCTCCTTGGGCAGCTCGATGGTCAGTTCGCGCTTGAGATTCTCCATCTCCTTGCGCAACCGTTTGACAACTGGAAGTTCAACCATAGCCGCTTCGTCCCACTTACAAAAATATCACATCCAGCCGCGGCGTCAGTCGGCGACGATCGAAGTCAG
>JAJYMR010000083.1 GCA_021786815.1 Deltaproteobacteria bacterium | reverse complement strand
GAAAATCACGGAGTGGTCGCCGACCGCGTCGCCGGCGCGAAGCGCGAGCACCGCTATCTGGCCGGCGGGACGCACACCGGTGATACCCTCGCGGCCGTAAACCGCATTCGAGGGAAAATCCTGTCCGCGAGCGCCGGCAATCGCGCGGGCCAGCGAAAGCGCGGTTCCGCTCGGAGCGTCGAGCTTGGTGCGATGGTGGATTTCGAGCACCTCGGCGTCGAAATCCTTGAGAATCGCCGCCACCTCGGCGACGACCTTGGCGAGCACGTTCACTCCGACGCTCATGTTCGGGGCGATCACAGTCCGCGTCCGCACGGCCAGCTCGCGCGCCCGCGCTTCCATCTCGGGCGTGAAGCCGGTGGACCCGATTACGATCGCGGCGCCGTTTCGCGCGGCGATTTCCAGATGCTCCAGAGAAGCGGCGGCATTGGTGAAATCGAGGGTCACCGTGCCGGGCTTCGCGACCGAGGCGTAATCCGCGGAAATTGTGACGCCGAGCGGGCCGACTGCGGCGGTTTCACCCGCGTCCTGGCCAAGGGCCGCAGTGCCTGGCGCTTCGACGGCGCCGGCAAGCCGATGCGCCGGGTCGCGCGCAATCAACTGGATGAGCATGCGGCCCATTCGGCCCGCAGCTCCCGCAACCACCAGATCAGCCATCGAGCGTCTCTCCCGGTCGAAGATAAAACGCGGCCGCCATCATGATGCGCGGCCGGCTTTTGACGGATTTCAGGCGGGATGAGTCGGCGGTCACGTTGCCGGAGCGGGCGCCGCGGCGGGCGTGGCGCCTTCGGCCGCCTTGCCGCGCGAGGCGTTGAAATGCGCTTCGCACAGGCTGCCGCGGAAGCGCCGTTTGCGGCACTTTTCCGCAGTGCAGGTCTTGTAGCGCGTCTTGGGCATCTCGCCCGCCTTCCACAGGCGGAAATGCTTGCGGCAATAGCCCTTGGCTATAACCTCGTGATTGCAGTCCTTGGCCTTGCAGGTTCCCTTGCTTCCCATCGATTACCTTTCCGGATTGCTCGCCGCCTTAGAATTCGGCCTTGAGCGAGCGGCTCAACAATTCTTCGACCATAGCTTTTGGCGGCTCACCTTCATAGAGGGTCCGATAGACCGCGTCCACTATCGGCATCTCGACCCGATGGCGCGCGGCGAGGCGCCGGATGGCGCGTGCGTTGCTGACACCCTCGGCCACCGGGCGGCCCTCCTGCTGCGCGGGCAGGCCCTTGACGTTTCCAGAGCGGCCAAGGGCCAGTCCGAGGCTCCGGTTTCGCGAAAGCTCGCCAGTGCAAGTGAGCACAAGGTCTCCGAGCCCGGCCAAGCCCATCACAGTGTCGCGCCGACCGCCCGCCGCTTCGACCAGCCGGGCGAGTTCGGCAAGCCCGCGCGTTATCACGGCGGCGCGCGCGCTCGAGCCGAGTTCGAGGCCGTCGCTCACCCCGGCCGCGATGGCGATCACGTTCTTGGCCGCGCCGGCAAGCTCCACCCCGGTCACGTCCGTACTCCGATAGATGCGCAGCGAGCGCGAGGCAAACAGATGCTGTATCGCCCACGCCGCTTCCTCGACGCGCGACGCGGCGACCAATGCCGCTGGCTTGCCGCGCGCGACTTCGGCGGCGAAGCCCGGTCCCGACAGCACCGCGCAGGCTCGCGCATGCGGGACCAGTACCGCCATCATCTCGGTCATCGTCTTGAGGCTCTCGTCCTCGATTCCCTTGACCGCGTTGACGAGGACGGCGTCGCTTCGCACCGACTGCGCCACGCGCGAAAGCGCCGCGCGCGCATAGCGCGACGGCACCGCCATTACGACCGTCCCCGCTCCTGCGACCGCGTCGGGCCACTCGATGGCAAGCCGCAGAGAATCCGGAAGCGTCACACCGGGCAGATAGGCGCGATTCTCACGATCCCTGGCGAGCGCCTCGAACTGGGCCTGACGGCGCACGCACAGCGTCGTGTCAACGCCGCTTCTCGCGAGCATCACGGCCAGCGCCGTTCCCCACGCGCCGGCGCCGAGGACAGCCGTCGGTTGCGCGCTCATCGCTTCCTCAAGATTGCCCGGGAATCACCGAAAAGCGGCCGCTCGACGTCCAGCGCACACTGCGCTCATCCTTCGGCACGAAGCACCCTGTAGAGCGGCTCGAGTTCGCGGAACGCGTCGAGCAGTTCCGCCCGGTCCAGCCTGAGCGAGTCCCTTACGTTCCATCCAAAGCCGACGTCGATTCCTCCGGTCTTTTTTCGCAGCCTGTCGGCAAGGCCCTCGAACAGTTCGCGGCCGGGCGCGACACCCTCGGGCAGGCGCATGAAATCCCAGTTCTCGTAACGGCTCAAGCCGGTGCCGCGAAATGCCCTGGAAAGATCTGCGGCCTTGCGGTTCAACCGCTCGGCCATCGCGGTGCGGCCGTCCGCCTCCGACTTGACGACGGCGCGCGCGTGCAAACCGGCCTTCGAGATGCAGAACGCGAGGTATCCGTAGCGCTTGTAGCCGCGCGGCGACGGACCGAATGCCGCCCACGTTTCGGGAGGTGGGTTCACGGTGCGGCGCGCATGCTTTGCGACGTGGGGAAAAAACTCCATGTGCAGCTTGCGCGCGAGTTCCGGGGCAAGGTCGTCGCCGAGCTTGAGAAGCTTGGGGCGAACGTGCTCGTAGATTTGCGCCATCCGCTCGTTGAAGCCTTCGACCGAAAAGATCTCGAAGTCGTATGGTTTGAAGCCCAGGCTGGCCACGGTGCTTCCTTCTATTCGTCGCGCGAAGCGCGCTCGGCGCGAAACGCGGCCTCCCAGTTGCGGCCGTCGAACCTGTTTATCCGGCAGCGTGCCGACGTCCACCCCTCGAGGCATCGAGCGTTGACGTCGATTTTGTCGGGGTCCGAGCGCGGAATGTAAAACGAGGCGACACCGCACGCCGGGCAGAAGTGATGCCTGGCAACGCCGGTGTTGAACTTGTAGGTCGCGAGGTTCGATTCAGGCGTCAGCAGTTGGAAGGCGTCGCGCGGGACGATCCAGTGCAGATAGCCTTTTTTCGTGCAAATCGAGCAATTGCATTCGCTGACGCTTTCGAGCTTTCCGCGCACTTCGAAAGCGACCTGGCCGCAATGGCATCCGCCGCGATACACCGTCATTTGCCCGGCTCCGTCGATCCTCTTTGACACTGCCGCGTCCGCCCCTACGAGCGCTAGCTTAACCGTGCCCGCAGGCAAGCGCCAACCGGTCCGGGTCGCGCAAAGTGGCAGCCCGCCACGGTCCCCGCGAGCAAGCCTGCGCGAGCGCCGATTTTGACATTACGTCGGTATGAGTTCGCGCTCCGGACGCTGCCAAAGCCTGGCCGAGGCGTCATCAACGCCGCTGGGGCGCAATCCGGGCAATCCCAAAAGAGCCGCAGGATATACCTTTTAGCGTATCGCATCGAAGCGGTTTGCATGCGTGAACGGCCTGGTCGGGCCGTATTTTCAATAGAAATCGGGATGGCACAGTTGTCGCTGCTACCGAAACCGGAGGATAGTGCGAACGTATTCGAGATCAGGAGGTAGGGAGGAACCCCATGAAACTACGAAGCAGGCTTGCTCTTGCGGTTTTTCTCGCTGGGTCGCTCGCGATGCCCTTGGCGGCTTTCGCGCAGGGCTGGATAGGAGTTCCGGGAACTCAGGGCTTTTCGGGATATTCGGGCATGTCAGCCGCCCAGTTCCAAAGCTTCAACGGCTTTCTAAACAACCATCCACAGATTGCGTCGGATCTTTCAACACATCCCGGACTGGTCAGGAATTCGAGCTGGCTGGACCACAATCCCGCGTTCAGGCAGTATCTCGCGAATCATCCGGAGATTAACCGGGAATTCCAGCGGGATCCGATAGGGTTCATGTCGGCCCAAGGCCGTTACGGATGGCAGCGCGGCAATCGTACTGGATGGTACCAGGGCTGGCATCGCAACTGGTACCAGGGCCAACGCTCCAACTTCAACACATTTCTCGGCCAGCACCCCGGGATGGCCCAGGACCTTTATCAGCATCCGAACTACGTCCACGATAAGGGCTGGCTGCAGCGGAATCCAGAAGCTCAGCAGTACTTCAACAAGCATCCGGGCGTAAGCGACGAGTTTCGCGCCAATCCGCACGACTGGATTTCCCACGAGAGCTACCGTCACGGTCCGAAGGGAACCTACCGGCGCGAACAGCGGCAGGAATACCGGCACGAGCGGCAGCAGCAGAGGCGGGAGCAGCGGCAACAACGGCACGAGGGAAGGCAAGGCAATCCCTGATTCAAGCAACTCGTGAAAATCCAGGAGGAGGCTCGGCGGCGAGCCTCCTCTTTTTTTGGGACGAAACTTCTTCCGCCGGTGAATCGAGTTTCCCGATTTTTCCACTCGTGTTATTGAAGGTTCGGTCGCGCAGGCGCGGACCAACGCGCGACAGGGGACATACGATGGGGATGGTACAGATTGAAGGCAACTGCGAGCCGCGCTTCCGGCGGGTACGCGAAGCCTTTGCCGAAAACTTCGAGGAGCGGCGCGAGGTCGGCGCGAGCGTCGCGGTGACGCACAGGGGCAGACCGGTCGTCGATTTGTGGGGCGGCTTCGCTGACAAGCGGCGCGCGCGAGCGTGGACCCGCGACACCATCGTCAATGTGTACTCGACCACCAAGGGTCTGACGGCGATTTGCGCTCATCGCCTGGTCGAGCAGGGAAAGCTCGATCTTGAAGCGCCGGTTGCGCGCTATTGGCCCGAATTCGCGCAGGCGGGTAAGGACAAGCTGCCCGTCCGCTATCTGCTAAGCCATCGCGCAGGCCTTCCCGCGGTCAGAAAGCCGCTTGCGCTCGATGCGCTTTATCAATGGGACACGATGTGCGACGCCCTGGCCGAACAGGAGCCTTGGTGGGAGCCGGGCACCAGGCACGGCTATCACGCGGTGACCTACGGATGGCTGGTGGGCGAGGTGATCAGGCGAATCACCGGCAAGACGCCGGGCGGTTACTTCCGCGATGAACTGGCCGGTCCGCTCGGAATCGACTGCCATATCGGGCTCGACGCAAGCCACGACGGGCGGGTCGCCGAAATGATTGCGTCACCGCCTCCGCCACCCGGGGCGCCCAACATCTTCGAGGAAGTCGCGAAAAATCCCGAATCGGTCACCGCCAAGGCGTTCGCCAATCCTCCATTGCTGACCCAGGGCGTCGTCAACACGCGCGAATGGCGCGCGGCGGAACTGCCCGCCGCGAACGGCCACACCAACGCGCGAGCGCTCGCCCGAATCTACGGCGCGCTGGCCAACGACGGCGAAATCGACGGCTTTCGAGTACTGGACCCGGACAGTATCGCGCAATGCCACGCCGAGCAGTCATACGGACCCGACGCTGTGCTGTTCATCTCAACCCGCATGTCGCTGGGATTCATGATGTCGCAGCCGGAAGCTCCGTTCGGTCCGAATCCGCGCGCGTTCGGTCATCCAGGCGCCGGAGGGTCGCTCGGCTTTGCCGACCCCGACGCCCGAATCGGGTTTGGCTATGCGATGAACCAGATGGGCGCGAGCATCCTGATCGACTCGCGGGCAGCCGCGCTCATCGACGCGGTGTACTCGTCGTTATAGGCGCGCGCGGCTTCGCGCGCGGAGCGTGCGGCGGACCGACGCATCGCTGGGCGAACGGTCCGCGCGGCACGATACTCCGAAAGGGAATCTTCTAAAGGCCGGATGAAGCGTAGAGCGCGCAGCGCAGCTTGAAGAAGTGCGTCATCGAGGTCAGGTAACGCACGCGCCACACGTTGCCCATCTTGCCGCTCGAGAGGTCGAGATTGAACCGGTTGCCGATCATGGCGTAGGCATTTCTGATGCGGGAGAAGAGTTCCTCGGAACTGCCGGGCGTCACCCGGTACAGCGGGCCGATTTGCTTGATCAACTCCCGGTCGTAGGCGGAAAACGCAACCAGGCTGTCAGCGAACAGTTCGTCTTCCTGCACCAGGTGATTGCTGAAAGTGCCTTCGAGGAACGCCGCCATCGGCGCCTTTTCGCCGACCAGTGAGCCGTAGATGTAATGGCCCAACTCGTGGCCGAAGGTTGCGACCACGGCGCCGGGATGGTGCGCAGTGTTCAGGAAGATGACGAACTTTCTCTTCTCGCCCACGCTTGCGCGGCAGAAGAACCCGCGCAACGCGAGGCCGGCGCCCTCGGTATATGGTTCGGCCTTGACCTCGATTTCACGCGAACCGAAGATTTTCGTCAGGCGCGGAAGCAGATCGGGGCTATCCCATTGCCGCCATAGGGAAGTGTAAGAGCGCGACTTTATTTCCTTTTCGACGACATGCGAGAGCTCTTTGAGCATGTCTTTCGAAGGGATCTTCGCGCCTTCGACGTAATCCGTGGACAGTACCTTCTTGAGATCGGCGAGATGATTGAGGACACGCTTGCCCAGCGACGGAAAGGGGATCCTTACCTCGCTCAGCAGTTTGGAGACGAGGCCATCGACCTCACGAACTGTCAGCGCATCCGGTTCCCGGAGCTCCGGAGCCCTGCGTGACAGTGCCGTGTTTAGCGAACGTCCGCTCATAATA
Organism: Deltaproteobacteria bacterium; assembly: GCA_021786815.1. Classification (GTDB taxonomy): domain Bacteria; phylum Desulfobacterota; class Binatia; order Binatales; family Binataceae; genus DTIX01. The sequence continues at coordinate 1,412 of JAJYMR010000083.1, read as the reverse complement.
GGAGCGCCTTATGAATCTACTGAAATATGTTGCCGAGTCAATACAACCAACACCCCATCTTTCCTGATACCCTCGATTATCCATTCTTCGAGCTTCCCCCCGGTCGCTCGTCGCACAACTAATGCGCGTCAAAATCGCCTCCGCAACAACATATAGCGCGGAGATTTTTTTCAAAAGTTCTAAGTTTTGCTCAATGACCCCATAGTGAGCCTAAACCGAACTTGAGCCACGAATACAATCATCGCGGCGAAAGCTTCCTCCCTATGAAGCGAGGGACTGACGAACGGTATTGAGGATGTATATGAAATCCCGCGACGTTCGTACCTGTCCCATCAATGCCACCTGCGAGAGCATATACATCTCGCGGGCGCTTATCCGATGCAGCCGATGAATCGACTCGTCGCTGCGAAAGTCCTCCCAGGCCGAGCTTGCCTGCACCGGCGTGTGTTCTTCCTGATCGAGCAACACCTTGGTATTCGGATTCGCCAGAAAGAAAAGTTCACGAGGTTCGATGCCGAGTACATCAGCCAGGCGAGTCAGTATCTTTTCCGATGGATGCCGTTTGCCGGATTCGAGATGGCCCACGTAAGGAGTCGAAGTCCTGATCCGTCTGGCTACTTCGCGCTGGGTCAGGTCGAGCTGCCGTCTACGTTCGCGAATGACGCGGGCAAAGACGCAGTTTCCTTTCGCCATGGAATCCTCCCGAGCCGCTGATTTTGACGAGTCCGCGCGGTTCCCCGTTTCGTCCATGGCCGCAGTGAGCGCCGGATCGTCAATCCCCAATATATGCTTGCTGCGTTTCATGCGGGCGATGCTTCGGAATCGTGATGGATATTCGTTCGGCGATGCTTTCCGTTCAGAACAACGACCCGATTCGGATGTACCGTCAATGTGCCAAAGGCGGCGACGAGGCTCCATCCATTCGTCGCAACCTTGCGCCGCTTCATTTCGGCCATGCGGCAAGCGGCCTTTCCCACCTGACGTTCTATAGTTTCTCGCTTGCGAGCGAGCTCGGCGACTATCGATTCGTAAACCCGCAGTTGCGAGCCGATCTCAACCCAATAGCAGGGAGGGCAAACCGGCGCGCAGTATCCGGTTTCTTCAGGGCCTGTGCATTCGAACGCGGTGCCGCACGCAAGGCATCGATGGCCGTGCTCGGTACGCGCCTGGCGCGTCGTCATCCCCGGCTCGGGCCAGGGCAGAGGCTTAATCCGCAGCCTGCGCGTGCGCGGCGGGTTATGCAGCTTGCGGACTACGGATGCGTTCGTAGTATCCACTGCGCCCAATTGTTTTTGATTTGCTACAATCTGTCAAGAGAGGGCGATCAGGGCTTCTAAAGCCTTTCGAACAGCCTCTCGGGGCGCTGTTGGGCCTTCTGCGCCGCCGCATCTCGGGTGCGCCGGCCTTCGGAT
>JAJYMR010000330.1 GCA_021786815.1 Deltaproteobacteria bacterium | reverse complement strand
TGCGGTTCCGACGCGGGTGCTCTCGGCTATTGCGATGCAGGCGGTGTGCGAGCCGTACATCCGCCGCCGCGCGGTGCGTCATCTGGAAAAAGGCCGCGTGGTCATCTTTGCGGCCGGAACCGGCAGTCCTTACTTCACCACCGATACCGCGGCGAGCTTGCGCGCGATGGAAATCGGCGCCGAAGTCATCCTGAAGGGCAGCCACACGGTCGATGGCGTCTACGACCGCGACCCGATACGCGAGCCCGACGCAAAGCGCTTCGACCGGCTCACGTATATCGAGGTTCTAAAGCGCAATCTTCGGGTGATGGACTCCACGGCCATCTCCATGTGCATGGAAAACCGGCTTCCAATCATCGTTTTCAATCTGCGTAAACCGGGTAATATAAGAAAGGCTGTAACCGGCGAAACGATTGGCACCTGGGTCGGAACCGAAAACGAAGCCTGAGCCTAGCCTATGCAAGCCGAAATAATCGACATGGCGCGTCGCGATATGGAGAAGGCGGTCGATGCCTTCAAGCACGAGCTTTCGCGGGTCCGAACGGGCCGCGCTTCGACCGCACTCGTTGAAACAATCCATGTTAACTATTATGGTGCTAAGACGCCGCTAAGGCAGATCGCGTCGCTTGCGGCGCCTGAACCGCGGCTGCTTGTGATAACTCCGTACGACAAGAGCGCGCTGCACGACATTGAAAAGGCGATCCAGGCGTCGGACCTCGGTCTCACGCCTCAAAATGACGGCAAGATAATCCGCATCCCGATCCCGGAACTGACTGAGGAACGCCGGAGGGAGCTCGTAAAGCACGTTCGCAAAATTGCCGAAGAGTTTCGCGTTTCCGTCCGTAATCATCGGCGCGACGCGAATGACATGCTCAAAGATCTTCACAAGGAAAAGAAGGTCACCGACGACGACCTTCGCGGCGCGGAGAGCAAGGTTCAGCAGTTCACTGCGGAATCAATCGAGAAGATTGATAAAATCCTTGCGACCAAGGAAGGCGAGATAATGGAGGTCTGATTCCAAAGGGGGCTCCCGCCGGCGGAATCGGCTTGCGCAACGAAGTGTCAATCTCACTACCACTCGACGAGTTTCCGGGTTTTTCGCTGGAGCCAGCGCGTCTGCCACGACATGTCGCGATCGTCATGGACGGCAACGGGCGATGGGCCCAACGGCGTGGGCTTACCCGCAACGAGGGTCATCGGCGCGGCAAGGACTCGGTGCGCGCGGTGGTCGAGGCTGCGCGCGAGCTTGGCATCCCGTACCTGAGCCTGTTTGCCTTTTCCAACGAAAATTGGCTTCGGCCTTCCACCGAGGTCAATTTCCTGATGCAACTGTTTCATCGCTATCTGCTGACCGAAACGAAGCGCCTGATGAAGCGTGACATCAGGGTCCTCGCGCTGGGCGATACGACACGGCTTGCGCCTGCTCTCAGGTCCGCGCTCAAGCAGATTGTCGAAACAACGGCGAACAACCGCTCGATGACGCTCGGGCTTGCGCTTTCCTACGGTGGACGCCAGGACATCACGGCGGCAGCGCGGCGAATCGCCGAGGCGGTCGCGGCGGGAACAATGAAACCCGAGGACGTGGACGAAGCGACGGTTGCGGGAGCGCTTGCGACTGCCGCGCTTCCCGATCCCGACCTTCTCATCCGCACCTCCGGCGAACAGCGCATCTCGAATTTCTTCCTTTTCCAGATCGCGTACACCGAACTCTACTTCACCGACACCCTGTGGCCTGATTTCCGCGAACGCGAGTTTCTCCAGGCCCTTGCCGACTACCAGCATCGCGAACGCCGCTTCGGCATCGTCGAAAACGGCGTCAATCATCACCCATTGCGTGCTCAAAACTAGGCTCCTGACCGCCGCTATCGCGCTGCCGATGGTGGTGGCGGCGATCGTGTTCTCGCCGCCATGGTTTTTCTCGGCCTTTATCGGCGTGCTCGGCGCATGGGGCCTGTATGAAGTTGGCGCGATGACCGGCGTCGATGGCGTCGGCGCGCGCGCCATCCTGGTGCTTGCGGGAGGTATCCCGCTCGTCGGACTGCTCGTCACGCGGGCGGGATGCTGGCCGTTGGCGGTCGGAATTTCCGTCGCGATGGCGGCGCTGGTGGCGCACGTCGCCAGGCGTGGTCCGCAAAGCGGCCCGCACGGCAAGCTTCTGACACTTCTCGGCGCGCTGTATGTGGGGATCCTGTTCCCGTATTTCGCCATGCTCAGGAACCTGCCGGGCGGAGTCGGCGCAATCGTTCTGATGCTGCTGGTCGTGGTGGCGACGGACAGCGCCGCCTACTTCGTGGGAAGCGGGCTCGGACGGACCAAGCTCGCTCCCAGGGTGAGTCCGAACAAAACTGTGGAGGGCGCGGCCGGCGGTCTCGCGGCCGGGGTGCTCGCGGGAATTCTGTTTCGAGGCGTGCTCGTGCCCCGATGGGGTCTGGCTGACGCGGCGATCGTGTCCGCATCGGTCTCGGTTCTGGCCCAGTTCGGCGATCTTGCCGGCTCGGCTTTGAAGAGAGCCTCTGGAGTCAAGGATTCAGGGTGGATCTTTCCGGGGCATGGAGGTCTGCTCGACCGGACGTGCAGCCTAGTCTTCGCCGCGGTTTTGACTTACTATTACATTCGTTGATCCGTCGGGCGCTCGGCCGCATCGTGTTCCATCCGGCATCCGCCTGGACGACTTGGAGGCAAGCCGTTTGCTGACTTCAATCATTGCGGCCGCGGTCATTCTCGCCGTCCTCATCATCGTTCACGAAACAGGTCATTTTCTGGTCGCGAAGCGGCTTGGCGTGCGAGTGTTGCGTTTCTCGATCGGGTATCCGCCGAAGGTCTGGGGTATCCGGCGCGGAGAAACCGAGTACGCTATCGGAGCGACGCCGTTCGGCGGATACGTCCGGATGCTCGGCGAGGAAGTCGGCGAGGAGCCGCGTTCCGAGGAGCTTCAGACCTACGTCCGCGAACTTGGGCTCGACGTCGTGGTGGCCGCGCGAAAGCATGGATGGTCGCCTGAGAGCAGGCAGCCTGACGAGCAGATCGCCGAGATTGCTGGGCTTCTTGCCGGTTCCCGACCGTCGGAGCCGATGGCCGGAAGCGCCGCGACGGCGCTTCAGGCCGGGCACGCGCCGCAGGCCGCGCAGGTAATCGGGCGAGCGCTCAAGCCTGAGGAAACGGCGGTTATCGAGGAGGTTGCGCGCCGCAATTCGGTTGACGAAGCAGCGAAGGCGCTCGCGGAATCGTCGCGCGGTCCGATTGTCGATTCGTTCAGGAAGTGTGCATTTCCCACCCAGGCGCTCTGGCGGCGCTTTGTTATCGTGCTGGCGGGCCCGGTTTCCAACATCCTGTTCGCCCCGCTCCTGCTCGCTTTCGTTTTCATGTACGGCGTTCCGGCCATGCTTCCGATCATCGGCCAGGTCAAGCCGGACATGCCCGCCCATGCCGCGGGGCTGACGCCCGGCGACAGGGTGCTCTCGGTCAACGGCACTGCGATCGATAACTGGGGCCAGTTTTCGGAGCTAATAAAGTCCGGGAATGGCGCTCCGATCAAGCTAGTTGTCGAACGTGGCGAGGGCGTGGCGGCACGGAAGCTGACGCTCGTGGTGCAGCCGAAGCGGGAAGCTGAAAACACCGTTTATGGCGACAAGGAGCCTACCTGGGTTATTGGCGTTCTGCCGAGCGGCAAGGAAACGACTGTGCGTTACGGACCGATACAAGCGGCCCGGCGCGGAATCGATGGAACTATCGCGATTACGCAAACCCTGGTGGTGGGGATTGCCCGGATAATCGAGGGCGTAACACCGGCGCGCGAGGCGTTGGGCGGTCCGATCATGATCGCCCAGATTGCCGGGCGCGAGGCTCGGCAGGGCTTTGCGAATGTAGCGTTCTTCGCCGTGATGCTGAGCCTGGAACTCGGAATCATCAATCTGCTGCCGGTTCCTTTGCTCGACGGCGGGCATTTGATGTTTTTTGCTTGTGAGGCGGTCCGTGGCAAACCGCTCAAGCTGCGCCATCGCGAGATCGCGCTGCAGATTGGGCTGTTGCTGCTGGTCGCCCTGATGGCGTTCGTCATTTTCAATGACATCTCGCGCATTGTGCAGGGTTGAGAGGCTGCTTGCCTCGAGCGGGGGCGTCGGACCGGTCCTTGGACTGGACACCGCAGGTCCGGTTGCAGCCCTGGCCCTGATCTCGGGCGGAAAGGTCCTGGCCGAGCGCTCGCATTCGACGGTTTCGCACGGCGCGGGGCTTCCCGCAACCGTCGAGGCGCTGATGGCCGAAGCGCGACTGGGTCTCGGCGCGCTCGCCGGCGTCGCCGTCGGAATCGGACCCGGTTCCTTTACGGGCTTGCGTGTTGGGCTGAGCTATGCGAAGGGACTGGCTATGGCTCTTGGATGCCCGGTGATGGGTGTGCCCACGTTCGACGCAGTCGCCGTCGCGGCATTCGAGGAGCAGGACGTCTTCCGGACGCCAGATGGGCTGGTGTGCCCGGTGGTGGACGCCCGCAAGGGCGAGGTTTACGCTGCTGTTTACGGAGTCGCCGCCGACGCTATGGAGAGGCGCTCCGACGTCTTGGTGTTGACCCTCGAAGATCTGGTAAAAGCAGTTTCCGGCGCCGCTGTCATGTTCGTGGGTAACGGAAAAGCGCGTGAAGCGTTTGCGCTGGCATCGGAAAACGGCGTGCGGAATATCGTCGTATCGGATACCGCGCTTCAATTGCGCGGTAGATGTATCGCCGCGATGGGGGCCGAACGGCTTTCGCGCGGCGAAACGGATTCTCCTGCCGCGCTCGAGCCGCTTTACGTGCGCGCGAGCGAGAACATTTTCAAACACAAGGCAGCATCTACTGCTGCCATTGCGGAGGAGACGCCATGGAGCAGAGGGAAGAAGAGCTCATCAGGCAGCATCTGAACCACGATGATGAACTCAGGGCGCTCTATGAAGAGCACCAGGAGTTCAAGCACAAGCTCGAAACCTTCCGCAATAAACTCTATCTTACTGCTGAAGAGGAATTGGAAAAGAAACGAATCCAGAAACTCAAGCTCGCTTCCAAGGACCGGCTGATGGAGATTCTGCACCGTCATCAGCACGACGAAGCACGCTGAGGCGATGGATTCGCCAATGAACGCAAGAAACCCACCGAATGCCAAGCCATACTATATCGGTTCTCGTTGAGAATGAGTTCGGCGTGCTGGCCCGCGTGGCCGGCCTGTTTTCCAGCCGCGGCTTCAACATCGAATCCCTGACCGTAAACGAGGACCCGCTCGACCCGACCGTGTCGCGAATCGTGCTGGTCACCAGCGGCGACGACGCCATCCTCGAGCAGGTCAACAAACAGCTCAACAAGCTCGTTTCGGTCATCAAGGTAATCGACTACCAGGGCGTCGATATCGTCGAACGCGAGATGGTGATGGTCAAAGTCGCGGTTGACGAGCGCACCCGCTCGGAACTCGATTCGATCGTCAGCGCCTTCCGCGCCCACGTCATCGATATCGGCCACAACGCGATGACGGTCGAACTGACCGGCGATTCCGACAAGATAATGGCCTTCATCGCGTTGGTCCGGCCGCTCGGGATCAAAGAGATGGTCCGCTCGGGCAAGGTCGCGATGGCGCGTTCGGTACAGCTCAGCGAAAACCATCATCGCCGTCCGGCCCATCGGACAGGAGACTAGGAACAATGCAGGTCTACTATGACAAGGACGCCGATCCCGGCGTCCTCAGAGGGAAGAAGATTGCCATTATCGGGTTCGGCAGCCAGGGCCATGCCCACGCGCTGAACCTGCGCGATAGCGGGATGGACGTGCGGGTGGGACTGCGCTCCGACAGTCCCTCGGTCGAGAAGGCGCGTAAGCAGGGACTCCAGGTGTTCGACACCGCCGAGGCCGCGCGCCAGGCCGACGTCATCATGATGCTCGTGCCCGACGAGATGGGCTCGGAGATCTACGAGAAGGAGATCGCACCCGCGCTCAAACCGGGCAAGTACATCGCCTTCGGCCACGGGTTCAACATCCATTTCAAGTTCATCCGCCCGCCCAAGGACGTCAACGTGTTCATGATCGCGCCCAAAGGGCCCGGTCACCTGGTGCGCGCCGAGTACGCCAAGGGACGCGGCGTGCCCTGCCTGCTCGCGATCGAGCAGGACCCGTCGGGCGACACGCGACGTATCGGACTCGCCTACGGCTCGGCGATCGGCGGAGGGCGCGCGGCGATTATCGAAACCACTTTCAAGGAAGAGACCGAAACCGACTTGTTCGGCGAGCAGGCGGTCCTGTGCGGCGGCCTTACGGAGCTTATCCGCGCGGGATGGGAAACGCTGGTCGAGGCCGGCTACGCGCCCGAGATGGCCTACTTCGAGTGCCTACACGAGGTGAAGCTGATCGTGGACCTGATTTACGAGGGCGGCATCTCGAACATGCGCTACTCGATCAGCAACACGGCCGAGTACGGCGACATGACCCGCGGCAAGCGCGTGGTGGGCGCCGAGTCGCGCCGCGCGATGAAGGATCTGCTTGCGGAAATCCAGTCGGGCAAGTTCGCGAAAGAATGGATCGACGAGTACCGGACAGGACTTCCGAACTTCAAGCGGCTTCGCAAGGAGGCCGAGCAGCATCCGATCGAGGAGGTCGGGCGCAAGCTGCGCGCCTTCATGCCGTGGCTCGGCTCCGACCGCCTAGTCGACAAGTCGAAGAATTAGCGCGGCGCGCCTCTCCCGCCCTCGCCCACGCCGGGAGAGGGCGGCGCGAAGCGCCAGGTGAGGGTCCACAGAGAAATGGCGCAGCCGCGCGCCGACGATGGCAGCGGCGGCGCTACTCCGGCACGTCCGGCGTGTTGGCGCCTTTCGGCCGGGGCCACGCGAACGCTGCGCTCTTTATCGCCGCGTAGTTTGCGTCTAACTCGGGACCCAGCAGGAGAATCGCGGCGATTCGGCGCGCGATGCCTGTGGCGTCGCGTGCTTCGCCCATCGTAAGCCCGCGGCCCAGAATCTCGCGCTCGCGATAGCTGAGCCATTTCTTGATCACTTGATAACCGCCGATCGTGTACTCCCAGACGCGCACGGGAATGTTTCTCCAGTAGGCGCGATCGTTCAGGTACACGTCAAAGGTGCGCTCGCCCACCAGTTCGAAGGTCTGCCGCTCGGACAGGCCGAGCTGCGCCGTTCCCGCAAGAAGCGCGGCGCGTTCCTCGGGATTGTAACCTCGCTCAATGACCCTCCCTTTGGCGGGCATGACCGCGCCGCCCTTCCCTCGATGACCCCATCCGGCCGTCACGTCGAGGTCGCCGGCGTCGGGATTCAGCGCGACGCCGCCCTCTCCGGAAATGACGGCGATGGCGCTAATTTCAGGACGGGGCTTCCCCGCAGTGACACCCTCCACCGGCCTGTCCGGGTCGAGCAGGGCTGCTAGCGAGCTACCAAGTTCAGCGGATTGAGCCAGCGCCTCCCTGGAGTTTGGAAGAGGAATCCGCGGCCAGTCCTGCCGCAGGGCGCCAGCGTTCCCTCGCCGGTAGCGCGAAGCGTGAGTTATTGCGACGCAATGAAACAGCAGGTCGGCGGCTTCGCTTGCTTGGCGGGCCAGCCACTCGGACGCGTTGCGTGTGAGGTTCGGTCGTGGGCCTTCAGTGAACAGTCCCTCGTTGGACTTGGCGGGCTGCAGGTAAAGCGGAAACATGCCGACGTTCGATTCAACCAAATGGTGATCTGCAAGGAGCGTCGTCACTTGTGGTTGGTAGAACGCATCTTTCCGGTTACGCTGGCCCGCGCTGAGCCAGACATTGCCCTCGAATACGTGGTGAAAATATTCGGAGCGCTTTTCATCCAAGAGCTTCGTCTCGGGCTCCCAACAGAGCCAGCGGTTGTCCAAGGGCCGGTAGCAGTAGCGGACGATCTTTTCCGGTTTGAACCCGCGCTGCACAAGGT
>JAJYMR010000417.1 GCA_021786815.1 Deltaproteobacteria bacterium | reverse complement strand
TATCGCCGAGAGCGCCCGCGTGATCGCTATGTACATCCGGACCTCGCGGCGGTCGTGGACGAGGCTCAGATCGGTCACGATGACGGCCGGGCGCTCGAGGCCTTTAAAGCGAAGAAAGGTATCATCGACGATCTCATTTGCGGCTGCCGGGTCGTCCGCCTTGACGACGGGATAAGCGCCGATACGTCCAAGGCCGAACGTTCGTGCGCCCTGCTGACCCCTGAGCGACAGGATCGCGATATCGCTCGGCTTTAATCCCGCTGAGAGCAGTTTCGCGATTTCATTTGCGATTCGATCGGGAATCGCCGACTCGCTGGGACATTGGACGATTCCAATCGTCCCATCGGCGAGCGCCTTGTCGACCGTTTCGCGGACGTTCGTCATAGCGTCCGGCTCTTTGTAGTAGTTCGCGAGCGCCATAATCCCGGGGGCGCATCGATGGTTTTCCGGCAACTGAACATAGGAGAAGCCGGAGAGCCATCCGGGAAGCGCGCGCTCGATCCAGAAGTGCTGGGCGGGATCGTGAAAGACCCAAAGGCGCTTGTCGCGAGCGAGTTCACGAATGATTTCCCACTCGAGGTCCGCGAAATCCTGCGCCTCGTCGACGATCACGGTCTTCCAGTCCGAAGCTAGCTTCGGCAGCACGTCAACCAGGACTTCGAGCAAAAGTCGGTCCCATCCGGGCTTGTCTGTTGGCTCGGCGACGGCTCTGCCAGTCGAGCGCATAAAATCGAGCGCGAGCCGCCCGACCGATGATACGCGTGCATTTGGGCTTGTGATCGTCCTGCTCAGCCACTCGGCGAGCGGGTTCGTGAAACAGAGGACCAGAACACGCTCGCCTCTCTCAGTGAACCTGCATGCCGCCTCGCGGGCGAGCAGCGTCTTTCCCGTCCCGGCGCCGCCCTCGACCAGAAGGTGGTCGTTCCGCTCGATCATCTGGATGATGCGCACCTGTTCCGCATCCAGTTTCGCGCGTTCCGCCTCGTCCACTCTGCTTCGGCTGCCCAGGCCGAGCGTCGGAATCCAGGTGTCGCCCCATAGCTCATACAGGCGTTCAAGCCAGCGTCCGCGGGTGCGCCGGACCGGCGGGAGCGCGCGCTTCATCAGGGCCTTCAATCGCTCGTCGAGCCACGGAAGATCCTGCCTTCCAATCGTCGTGGCTGATAGATCGCCTTCGTCGGGAGGATTGTCGAAGAAGACGTCGGGAAAGCAGGTCGCGACGCCGTAGGCCGGCGGCGAACAGCCGTCGCGGTCGAGGCGATGAATCAACTTGCGGACAAACTCACTCGCCTGGACGCGCGGGTCGCGGGGCATCGGAGCGCCGTTCTGAAACCATCGGCCGTCTCTCTGCACCACGTTTCCGCCCTTTACCTCGAGGGCGAGCAGGCCGCGCTCGGGATTTACGATGACGAAATCGCCCTCGCCGAAGATGCCGCTCTCCTCCATGATTCGGAGCGAGTGCCACGCGTACCATCCGGCGGGCAGACGCGTCTTGAGCGATTCGTAAACCACTGTCTCCGCGTTCGATTCCGTGCTGCGCGGTGTCTCGCGCGGGTAGAGTCCCGGCTGTGGCCTCATCGAGGGCAAGCGTACGCGCCCGCCCGTCATCTCGTCTACAGCCGCATGGCATGGCCCGCATACGCGACTACGCGGCTCGCTGGGGCGTTATGGAAATCGACCGCGCGGGCGCTATATTTGACAAATTCCAGCTCGGGGGAATTTCCGATGGCGACTTATCAGACGCGCTTCGGATCGCTGCAAAACTTCGAGAAAGGCGGCGTCGAGGTGATCAACGACGACGCTAGGAACTACGCATTCTCGAATCTGTACGAGGTTGCCGCCGCGGCTGAGCCGTATGAAAAGGTCGCCGTTGGCAAAAACCTCAAATACGTGCTCGAAGCGATCCGGGCCGAAGGCACTTCGCCGTGGTACACGACGTCTCATGATGAAGCGGCGATCGTGATGGACGGCGAGATCGAGATCCGATTGGTGAAGCTCGAGGGAAAGCTTGTGGCGGAAGACCACGAAGGAACCACGATGCTCGAGGGAACGCCGAAAGGTCCGAAGATGGGCTACATCGTCGCTCGGCGCGGGCATATGGCGCTCCTGCCGAAAGGCGCGGCGTATCAGTTCCACGCGGCGAAGCCGGGCGTCATCCTGTTGCAGACCATCCGCGGCGATCTGACTGTCGAGCGCTGGAAGGACATCTGCCAGAAATAATCTCGCGCGTCAGGGTGTAGGCAGGTCCGATATGTCATCGCAAGCGAGGGAGGGAATCAGCGATGGGTGACGGAAAAGCTCAGCACAGCACTCCCAACCGCCACGGATACCACGCTTTTCAAATCGGCGGTTTCAAATTCGAACGCGACGAGTATTTCGCGCATATCAGTTGGCCGGGCGGAAACCACATCATGCCGGTGGACAAGTTTCTGAAGGCCCTTATGCGTGATGTCGCGTGGAACTTCTTCTATGGAGTCGTGAACTTCGACGAAGTGTTCGGCACGACCAACCATTACGGCACCGTCGACGTCTTTGCGGGTCTCTACAACGGCGGCTACCGCGCCCGTAACAAGCATCGCATGGAAACCTTCAGGAGCGACGAGGTACGCCCGGTGTTCGAGGCGATGCTCGACGACTGGACGATCGAGGGTTTCGATCCGTTCGCCGCTCCCGAGGAGACCGGGACGGCTTTCGGTCCCAAGCGCGGCAACAATCACGCCGCGGTGACGCGCAAGCGCGTTGTCGCCAGGCGGATGGTGGGCTTGAACGACGACACTCCGCTTCGCGGCGACGAAAGCGGTTTTCGGGTCAACCGTCATTTCGCCGACGTTGACCAGACGGAGCCCGAGGTGCACGCGGAACCGGGCTTCGAGAACGAAGTGCACGCGTTCAATTTCTTCGCCTATCTCTCGCGCTCGGACGTGACGTGGAATCCGTCGATTACCTCGGTGGTGAAGGACAGCCTGGTATGCCCGACGACCGAGGAATTCGTTCTGCCGATCATCCATGGCAATGATCGCGTCGAGTGGTTCGTCCAGTTAAGCGACGAAATTCACTGGGACGTTACGGATCGCGAGACCGGCGCGCCGCGAGCGCGGGTCGTGATGAAGGCGGGCGACGTTGCCGCGATGCCGGCCGACATAAGGCACCAGGGATTCTCGCCGAAGCGCTCGATGCTGCTGGTGTGGGAGAATGCGGACTCGGAGTTGCCCGAGCTTTACGCGAAGAAGAAGCTCAAGCCGAATCCCGTTGACTTTTAACCGCGCGCTCGCACGTCGACGAACCGGCGCGATTGTGCATTGCGCGTTGCGATAGGGTTTCCGGAGCTGCTCCCGATGCGGTTTCAGACGAGGCTATTTATTGGCGGCGAGTTCGTCGATTCCGCCGAGCGTGGCAGGATCGAAGTCCTAAATCCGCACGACAATTCAACGTTGGCCGAAGTCGCCGAAGCCCGGCCCGCCGATATCGACAAGGCGGTAGCGGCTGCAACCGACGCGTTTCCAGCCTGGCGCGACACGGCCGCAGCCGATCGCGGCCGGCTTCTGCTTCGGCTAGCCGACGCGATCGAGGCGAATTTCGAGGAACTCGCACAGATTGAGTCGCTCGACACTGGTCATCCGATTCGTGACACGCGAATGCTCGACGTTCCGCGCACCGCGGCGACGTTCCGCTACTTCGGCGGCATAGCGGACAAGTTCCACGGCAGTGTCATTCCGGTCGAGAAGGGATTTCTCAACTATGTAACGCGCGAGCCGGTCGGCGTGGTTGGGCAGATCGTGCCGTGGAACTTTCCGCTGATGTTCACGAGCTGGAAGATGGGCCCGGCGCTCGCGGCAGGCAATTGCGTCGTGATGAAGCCGGCGGAACTGACGCCGCTAAGCTCACTCAGGATCGCGGAGCTGATGCGCGAGGTCGGGTTTCCTCCGGGCGTGGCCAATATCGTGCCCGGCTACGGCAATGTCGCCGGCCAGTATCTCGCCGAGCATCCCGGCGTGCAGAAGATCGCCTTTACCGGTTCGACCGCGACCGGGCGCAGGATCGTGCAGGCTTCGGCCGGCAATCTGAAGCGCGTTCAACTCGAACTCGGCGGCAAGGGTGCGAATATCGTATTCGACGATGCCGACCTCAAGGCCGCAATCGGCGGCGGTGCTTTCGCGATATTCCACAACCAGGGCCAGGCGTGTATCGCCGGCTCGCGCCTGCTCCTGCACGAGCGGATCGCCGAACAATTCCTTGACGGGTTTCTCAAGCTGGCGGGATCGATCAGGCTCGGAAATCCGCTCGATCCGGCGACCGAGATGGGACCGCTCACCTCGATGCAGCATCGCGAGCGCGTGCTCAATTACTGCAAAATCGCACGCGAGCAGGGCGGCGAGATTCTGCTCGGAGGCGAGCCGCCGGCCGACCGTGAACTCGCCAAAGGATGCTACCTGCTGCCAACCGTTGTCAGGGCGAAACCGGCCGATCGGGTCTGCCAGGAAGAGGTTTTCGGTCCGTTCGTTACGGTCACCACTTTCAACGACGAAGATGAAGTGATCGCGATCGCAAACGGCACTGATTATGGACTCGGCGCGGGATTTTGGACGCGCGACATCAAGCGGGCGCATCGGGTTGCGCGCCGGCTCGTCAGCGGGATGGTATGGATTAACTGCTACAAGCGCGTGAACCCCGGCTCTCCGTTCGGCGGCGTTCGCGGCTCGGGCTACGGGCGCGACATGGGTTTCGACGCGATGACCGAGTACACGACGGCCAAGTCCGTATGGGTCAACGTGGACGCGGGGATCCCGCCCTACTACGCGCGCTAGCGATGGAGGATCCGCTGCCAGTGATTCTTAACCTCAAGTATGCCGTCGCGGAGTTTCTCCGAACCCGGCGCGCACGCGCGGAGAATGCCTGATGCTTCGCTTCACGTATCAGGCGCTGCCCGGGCGTGTGATCTTCGGCGTCGGCAGCCTCGACCGCCTTGCCGAAGAGATCGAACGGATCGGTTCGGCGAGGGCCCTCGTCCTGTCCACTCCGGAGCAACGCGCAGAGGCTCACGACGTCGCGGTGCGGATGGGCAGCCGTTCGGCTGGAATTTTCGACCGCGCCGTGATGCACGTGCCGATCGAGACCGCCCGGCAGGCGCGCGAGGAAGCGAAGCGGCTTGGCGCGGATTGCTGCGTCGCGGTCGGCGGCGGCTCGACGATCGGGCTTGCCAAGGCGATCGCGCTCGTCTCGGAACTTCCGATTCTCGCGATTCCGACCACTTACGCAGGCTCCGAGATGACGCCGATCTGGGGTCTCACCGAGGCCGGCGTAAAGAAGACCGGCCGCGATCTTCGCGTGCTGCCGCGAACGGTCATCTACGATCCGACGCTGACCGTCTCGATGCCCCCGGGCCTATCGGGAACCAGCGGAATGAACGCGATCGCACATGCCGTGGAAGCGCTCTACGCCGAGGACACCAATCCGATCATTTCGCTGATGGCTGAGGAATCCATCCGCGCGCTCGCGAAAAGTCTGCCCGCCGTTGTGAAGGCGCCGCAAAATCTCGATGCGCGCGCCGACGCGCTTTACGGCGCGTGGCTCGCCGGCGCTTCGCTCGGCGCGGTCGGGATGGCGCTGCATCACAAGCTCTGCCACACGCTCGGTGGAACCTTCAATCTGCCGCACTCCGAGATTCACACGCTCATTCTTCCTCACGTCGCAGCCTACAATGCTCTTGCTGCACCTTGGGCGATGGAGCGCGTGGCGAGAGCGCTCGGTGCGAAGAACGCATCGGACGGCCTGTACGATCTCGCGCTTACGGTGGGCGCAAGGATGGCGCTCAAGGATTTCGGACTTCGTGAAACCGACCTCGACCGTGCCGCGGACCTCGCCGTGAGCAATCCGTATTACAATCCGCGTCCGGTGACCCGCGATGGTGTCCGCAAGCTTCTCGACGACGCATACTACGGCCGCCGGCCGTCGAAAACGTAATCAACCGCGATCGCCTGATTGGACGTCACGCACCTACGGGTAACTATCTATGCAGAAAGGCGACCAACCGAGATCGAAGTCAGCCGCGATTCGAGCGCGCCTCGACCATCCGATTATCGACGCCGACGGCCATACCGCCGAGTTCGAGCCGGTACTGTTCGACTATCTGCGCGATATCGCGGGCGACAGCGCCGTGCGCCGGTTCAAGGACGTTCCCACCGGTCCGTTTTCCTATCGATGGACCCGGATGTCATGGGAGCAGAGACGCGCCGAGCGTGAGCCGCGTCCCCATTGGTGGGTTCATCCGACGAAAAACACACTCGACCGCGCCACCAGTTCGCTACCGAGGCTGCTCTACAATCGGCTCGACGAAATGGGAATCGACTTCACCGTCATCTACCCAAGCATCGGGCTGTTCGCCATCCATCAGGGCGACGATGAACTTCGCCGCGCGCTCTGTCGCGCGTACAACAGGATGGTGTCTGAAGTATACGGCGAATACCCGGACCGGATGACGCCTGTTGCGATCATCCCGATGCATACGCCCGCCGAGGCGATCGACGAACTCGATTATGCCGTCGGACATCTCGGGTTGAAGGCTGTTGTGATGGCCGCGCATGTCCGGCGGCCTTACGCTGAGGTTCGCGAGTCCTCTCCGCTTGCGCGCCGCGCGTTCTGGCTGGATACGCTCGCCGTCGACAGCGATTACGACTACGACCCGGTATGGAAACGGTGTGTCGAACTAAGGGTCTGTCCGAGTTTCCATTCGCCAAGCGCGGGAATCGGATTCAGAACGTCGATTTCGAACTTCATGTTCAATCATATCGGACACTTCGCCGCCTCGGCCGAAGCGATATGCAAGGCGCTTTTCTTCGGTGGTGTGACGCGCAGGTTCCCGGAACTGAGATTCTCATTTCTCGAGGGAGGAGCGTCGTGGGCGTGCGCGCTGCTCAACGATCTCGTCGGTCACTGGGAGAAGCGCAACCTGAAAGCGCTCGAGAATGTCGATCCCGCCAACCTCGACCATCAACTCGTCCGCGATCTGTTCGTGAAGTACGGCGAGCGCTACGGAGAGCGCAGGGCCGACCCCGAAAGCGAACGTTCCGCGTTGCTGTGGGGAGACCCGGAAGAGCATAAGAGTAATCTCGACGAATGGAGACTGGCGGAAGTCACAAGGCGCGACGATTTTCGCGATCGCTTCGTTTCGCCATTCTATTTCGGATGCGAAGGCGACGACCGGCTGACGGCTCTTGCATTCGACCGGCGGCTGAATCCCTTCGGATGCGCACTCAACGCACTATACAGTTCCGACCTGGGCCATTTCGATTTGCCGGACATGAGGGACGCCGCCGCGGAAGCCTACGAACTGCTGGAGCATGAATTGGTAGCGGAAGAGGATTTCCGCGCGTTCGTTTTTGGAAATGCGGCGCGGTTTTTTACCGCGCTCAATCGTGATTTCTTCAAGGGCACGCGCGTCGAGGCGGACGTGACGAAACTTCTTAAGGACGATCGTTAACGCCACTTCGGTAACGTTTAGGAGCAGCCATGCGCAGTCTCAACGAGCGGACCATCACTGACGAGGTTCTGGGCCGCTTCTCCGGTGCGCCAGATGCTCGTCTGAGGCAGGTGATGGAATCCCTGATCCGTCATCTCCACGAATTCGCGCGCGAAGTGGGCCTGACGCCGCGCGAGTGGGCGAAAGCAATCGAGTTCCTGACCGAGCTTGGGCATATCACCGACGACAAGCGCCAGGAATTCATCCTACTCTCCGATACGCTCGGGCTTAGCGCGCTTGTCGACCTGATCGCGAATCGCGATAAGGTAAAGGGCGCAACCGAATCGAGCCTGTTGGGTCCGTTCTATCGCGAGGGCGCGCCTGAAATCCCGACAGGCGCGAATGTAGCCCGCGACGTCGAGGGCGAACCGCTCGATATCGAGGGGCGAGTCGTTTCCACCGCGGGAGAACC
>JAJYMR010000136.1 GCA_021786815.1 Deltaproteobacteria bacterium | reverse complement strand
TCTCGATATGGCGGGCGAGCATCAGATGGAGTCCGCGCTGGCCGGGCGGGAAAATGGTCGGTTCGGGGTACAGCTCCTCCAGCCGCATCGCGATCCGATGCGAATCGACGACGGTTTCGGCCGATTCGAGCACCAGCGCGGGCACCATTATCTGCCCCGAGGCAACGAGTAGTTCCTTGCGCTCGAGGTAATCCACCTCGACGGTCTCGGCCTCGACGCCCTTGTACTCGAGAAGCTTGCGCACCTTGGCGCAGAAGGGGCTTGCGATGAACTGGTAGAGTCGCGCCTTCATCGGGGTTCCTGATGCTTGAGGATGTTCGCCATCGTGGCGGCGTTCAGTATGCCAAAATTACGGTAGCAGTTGTTGAAAATCACGAATGCGCGCCTGACACCGCGGCGCGAAAGCAACTTAATCTCCTTGCTCCGGTCGGCCAGTTCCCGTTCCGAATAAAGATACTTGTAACGCTCGGCCGCGCTGATATTGCGCTTGAACCATGCCTCGCGGTTGCGCCCGTGGAAGCGGACGTAGGCCTGCTCGCCGGTCGCGTCGATAAACGACGGGACGATCGACTTGTCGGCCGGTGCATCAATCGAGACGTAGCAGAGCCGGTGCTCGCCGAGAAAGCGCATCGTCTCCGCGCGCGCACGGTCATCGGCGACCCAGCTCGGATGGCGGAATTCGACGGCGATCGGCGCGCCAGGCATCCGCGCCGGAAGCGAGGCGAGGTAATCGAAATTCGCCGGCTTCATCGTGAAGTAGGGCGGAAACTGGAACAGCACCATCCCGAGCGTGCCCGCTTCGCCGGGCGAGCCCTCGCGCAGCGGCCCAAGCGCGCTCCAGAACATCTGGAAGGCCATGTCGAGCGCCTTTGCCGGCGGACGTCCGAGGCGCGGCTCGCCCAACTGCTCGGCGGTCAGCATCTCCTTGATGTTTTTCGGCAGGCGTGCGGTTTCCGCGGGATGCTGCGTCAGCCAGGCGAACGCCTTCACGTTGAAGACGAAACCGGGCGGCGTGCGCTCGCGCCATAGCTCGGCGTTGCGTTCCGACGGCAGGGCGTAATACGACGAGTCCACCTCGACGGTTCTGAACTGGGTTGCGTAAAAGCGAAGCCGCTCCTCGGCGCTTTTCAGATAGGAGGGGTAAAAGAGGTCCGACTTAACCAGCGTCGGGTCGGTCCATGACGCCGTCCCCACCAGGAATTCGGTTCGCGTCTCGGCCACCGGGCAAAGGTTAGCACATAGCAGCCGCCAACCTGCGGGCCTTCGGGACGGTCACTTCGCGAGCAGGCGCAGCACCTCGTCGAGATCGGTATCGGCGAACGAAGCCCGGATCACGTCGGCGCCGGAAAGCTCGTCCTCGGGCGCGGAATGCATCAGCGCGAGCACGCGCATTCCGGCGCGCCGCGCGGATTCGACTCCGGCGTGGGTGTCCTCGACCACGAGGCACTCGGAAGGATCGATCGGTGGGCGTTGGCGAAGCAGGAATCCGAGCCGTCCGAGCGCAAGGACGAACCCGTCGGGCTCGGGCTTGCCATGCTCGACGTCTTCGGCCGCGATCACGTCGAGGAAAAGCGCGCGAAGTCCCGCGCGCCCAAGGATCATCTCCGCCTCGGCGCGAAGCGTGCCCGTAACGACGAGCAGCGGAAAGCGCTCGGCGCATCGGCGCACGAAATCGGCCGCGCCCGGATAGAGCACGTCGCGGTTCTCGATCATGTGCTGATAGACGCGGGCCTTGCGCTCGACCAGCGTGCGGATTTTGTCCTCGCCGGCCGGACGATGGTTCTCGGCGAGCACGGCTTCGAAGCAATCATGGTCATTGTAGCCGATAAGCCGCGTGAAATATTCCACGCGGGTAAGCTCGATTCCCTCGGTTGCGAGCACTTCGGCGAAGGCCGCGAAATGGAGCGGTTCGGTATCGGCAAGAGTGCCGTCGAGGTCGAATATCACTGCGCGAATCATCGGCGAGGGAATTTATCGGGCCGAGCGACGCCGAGGAAGAGGATGGCCGCGAGCGCTACGCGCGTTAGCGTCGAATCGCCGTGCACTGCACAATACTCTCGGCGATCGCATCGATATGAGAAGCGGGATTTATGAAGCGCGAATACGATTTCAGCAAGGGCAAACGCGGCGCCGTCGTGCGGCCTGAGCCGGGCAAGACCCGGATTACGATCCGGCTGGACAACGAAATCCTTGAGCACTTTCGCAAAAGGGCGCACGAGATGGGCGGCTGCAATCTACCAGACGCTCACCAACGACGCGCTCCGCGAGCACATCCGGCGTGCGCGTCGTCCTGCGTCAGGCGCCAGTGCTGGGCGACCGGAGCAATGAAGCTGCTCTGGTGGAGACGGCCTGGAACCGCATCGCATGGGCGACGCAGACGCTTATCACCCCCGGGTCTCTGCAGCGATAGTCGCTCACGCCAATGTCGCGTAACCCAGACCGGTAAGCCCTAAAGCGCTCTTGACTGTGACATGGATCACCAGCCGAACGTGAGACGGATTGATTGGCGGCCCGCCGCCAGCTTCGCCGCCCAAAAGCTGGTCTGCCTCGACCCCGAAGCCGCTGATAAGCGAGTCGTCCTCCAGCAAACAGCACGTCACCCCTTGCCAAGGCGGGTCTGGCTCAGCAAGCTCGCCCGGCCCTGGGACGCGCAAGGCATCAAAGAGGGTTTTGATCCGGTTATCAATATCCCTGCCTTGGGACACGAGCTTCCCCGGCAAGCCGGGCCGCAGAAAAAGAATACCGAGATGGCAGTGCAGCTGCCGCTTGCTTGTCACCAGAGGCTGGAACTGCCACCCGCCGACTTAACGAGGCAGTCGTTCTGCCATGCCCGCTGCAACTGCGTGAGGCCGGGATGGGTTCGCCAAAGCTCGACAAGCTGCGGGTGAAGTTGCATCCTGAAGGCGTGTTTCTCGTCCTTGCGGCTCTCTCTCGAAGCGGACCATCGTAAGTTAAACGGAATTCCATGCGCATGAAGCTCCTCTGCTGGTAACGCACCCAACGGGTACGTGCCGGGCTTGGCACAATCGAAGCTACACGGAGCCGCCGGCTCTTGCCTGAGGCTCACGTCCTTGCCGAGGGGACGTCTCCACGGCTCGTTCAGTCATCTCCTCACTGCGGTGGCGGGGGTGAATGTCGCCGATGCGAAGCGGGCGCCCCAGGCGTGGACTCGGACGGGCTCGATACGCACGATAGGATTGCGCTCCGGATTGAGCGTCATCGCGCGGTACTGCGTGTACTTGTCGCGCAGATTGCGTAGCGCGAGCATGTATTCCTTCGGCTCTTCGACGATCTGCGCCACGCCGTGGACGAGCACGTAGGCGAGCGCGGCCCAATCCTCCTCGTAATGGTCGATCAGCAGCGCGACGCGCGGATTTCCCGCGATATTGCGCATCCGTTTTATCCGCGTGCCGCGCGCGCGTTTGGGCTTTTCGTCGATCGCGAAGTAGAAGTGCGCGCCGTCGAACCAGAAGCATAGCGGCACGTTGTGCGGGACGCCTTCGGGGTCGGCGGTGGCAAGTCTCGCGACGCGGGCCGCGACGACGAACTCGCGCACCCTGGGTTCCGATAGGATCTCAGTTGCTTGCGTTGCCATGGTAACCGAGCCTCCTGAGCGAGCGTTGGGCGGCGCGCGCGAGCGCTGGGTCCGAGCGATGCACCGCCGCGCGCGAGAGCGTCTCTATCGCCGCCGGTGAGCGGTTTCCGATCGGGCCGAGCGCGGCTGCCGCGGCGCGCCGGACGCCGGAGTCCGGATCGGAGTTGACAAGTCCGATCGCAAGGGCGGCCGCACGGTCGGAGGAGTCATTCAGAGCCCCCAGCAACGACAGCGCGGCAAGCCGCACCAGCTTCGAGGGCGAACGCGTCGCATCCTCGACCACCGAAAGGATTTCCTCACCGCGTGCACCCATGTATCGGAGCGAATGAAGCGCCATCCTGCATCCGACCGGCTCCAGCACGGCGCGGGCCAGCTTCAGAACCTCAACTTTGGCCGTTTCCCGCCGTAACGCAAGCCGCGCGAGCATCGCCGCCGCCGCCCATCGGAGGTCCGCGTCGGGGCTCGAAAGCGCCTCGCACAGAACGCCGGCCCCATGCGCGTCTCCAAGCAACGCAAGGCCGTACGCTCCCGCCCATCGCACGCGGAAATCCGGGCTTGAGAGTGCGTGCGAAAGCGCTTCGGCATATCGCGGGTCGCCAGCTTTGGCCGCCTCGACCATCCGCTCGACTGCGGCACGCTGGGAGGCCTTGTCCGGTGCGCTGAGCATCGCGAAAAGCGCCTCGGGCGACATCTCCGGGGCCAACTCTTCGCGGGATTTCGGCCGAGGCCGAGTGCTTCGCCTGGGAAGGCTCATCGGGCCCTCGTTATCAGCCTTGCAAGCTCCGAGAGAGCGCCGGCTCCCAGGAGGAAGTTGTCGCCGTTGCCGAAGGTTTTAATCACCGCATCGGAAATCGCGTCGAAATCGAGCGGCTTTCCGCGAAGTTCGCTCTCCAGCCGCCCGAGCGCCGATGAATTGGCGATAAAGTCGCCCGTGAGCTGAAAGCGCTCGATCGTTCCGCCGGGCGCGATTCCAAGCCGCGCCTCGATAGCGCCGAGTTGCGCGTTTACTCGGGCGACCGCGCTGCATTCGAGAGCGGGAACGAGACTGTTGAGCCATCCCGCAGACTCCATCGCGGCTCCCCGATATTCACCCTGCGCGAGTTCGGCACCCGAAAGCTCGCGGCGCCTCGTTTCTCTGAACGACGCCGAATAGCCGCCCACGATGGCCTCGGCCAGCTCATCGAAACCAAGGTCGCGGTCGAGTTCCCGCACCAGCTTGCTCGCGGAATCAGGGCCGTAAAACCGCGTTGCCAACTCGCCGTCCGGGTCGAAGCGCTCGAGGTCGCGGACGACTTCCTCCATGCCGCGGTTCACCGCGACGAACGCCTCGAACAGCATCGCGCCCGCCGAATCGACTTCGAAAGAGCATAGCGCTATTTCACGGCCGCCGGCCGTCACCGCGTCGCGTCCGGGATAGAACGCGTTGAGTCCGAGCGTCTTGAAAGCCGAAAGAAGCCCGCGCACGTAGCGGTTTATCACCTGCTCGGGGGCGATAGCCGCGTCGCGTTCGGAAAGAAGGGCTCCACGGCGCGGAACGACAAGCGTAATCGCAAGCCATCCCTCGCCCGAGCCGAGCACGCGTCCGCCGGTAAGTCTGCGCCAGGCAATGATACCGCCGCGCTCCGCGGGACCGCTCCACGGATGGTAGCGGCCAAGCGAGAGCGCGCGGCCCGGATGCGTATGGACGAGCAGTATCGGCGCTGAATGGCCGGCTGCGGTTGTTTCGAGAAAATAGGATTCAAGTCCGAGCAGTAGCCGGGGTTCGAGCGCCGGCAGGACGATTGCTTCGAGGACCGGCACAGCCACGATGCTAGTCCCGGGCCGACGCGACACTCAAGCGCTCAGGGAAGCGCCGCACCCGGTGCTGGTGCGAAGCGGGCCCGCCGTCAGCGCTCCTCGCCGAACAGGAATATCCCGACCGCCAGCATCGCGAATAGCCCGTTGGGCGCCCACGCGGCGAACCATGCGGGCAGCAATTCGGATTCGCCGAGCGACGAGGTGATTCCGAAGGCGAGCCAGTAGCCGAACCCAATCACCAGCGCGAGGCCGAAGCTTCGCCCGAGGCTCAGATTGCGCGGCAGTGGGTCGAGGCTGAGCCCGATTCCGAGCGCGACCATGATCAGGCACGCGAACGGCATCGCGTACTTGAGATCGCGGTCAACCAGGTATCCGCCCGGGTCGAGCCCGTTGCGGCGAAGCTCCCTGATGTAGCGGTCCAGTTCCCAAAGGCTGAACTCTTCCGGATCGAGCCGCACCAGGTCGAGGTCATGAGGCGATACGTCGATCCAGAAACCGGGCGGTTCGGCGGTCTTGACGGCGCCGCTGGGCTCGAGCGTGTAACGGGTGACGTCTTCGGTTTTCCAGCCGTGCCCGTCCCATCGCGCCGACTTCGCGTGGAAGATGCGCTGGACGCTGTAGTGGGGGCCGAGACTGTAGGCTGTGACGCCGCGAAGAACGTATCTCTTGCGCTCGTAGCTGTCGGCGGCAAGGAAGCCGGCTCGAGTGCGCACCCAGATGTGCCGGTTGGCAAAAACGGCCCTCAGATGCCACTTCTTCATCTGGACGACGTAGAGGTATTTTGCCTCGCGGGTGGCGAAGGGGACGACCGTCTCACTTAGCGCGAAATCGAACAGCGAGATTCCCACCGCGACCGCCAGCACCGGCAGCATCATCTCGAGCCGGCTGATTCCGAGTTGCTGGAAGGCGAGAACCTCGCCCGCGCGGTTCAGCAGCGCGAATCCGAGCAGCACACCGGCAAGGCATGCGATCGGCAGAAGCTGCGAAACCATCAGGGGGATTCTTAGGGCGAAGTACTCGAGCCCGAGCAGACCAAGACCGCCATAATGGACCAGGTCGCTGAAACGATCGAAGATGTCGCCGAGCAGATAGGCCCCAGTGAAGGCCGCGAGGCAGACCATGAACGGTCCGAAGAACTGCATCGCCAGATAGCGATCAATCGTGGGCGACAGCCTCGGCCGAAACTTCATGCGGTCCCCCTGGAGCGCTCGCTACGTTCGATAAACTCCCAGATGAAATCGGCCGGGCCGCGCCCCTGGTCACCGCGATCCTCCGCCGCGCGAACGAACAGCCATACCGCAAGAACGATGAACACCACATCCGGTATGGCCATCGCGACGAAGGCGTTTAGCCGACCGTTCTCGGCCAACGTCTGCCCAATCTTCATCAGGACGTAATAGAGGAAAAACAGCGAGACGGCGACGCCGAAGCGCTCCGACTGCCCGCCACGCGCCGGTTTGAGGCCGAGCGGGATACCGAGCAGGGCGAACAGAAGGCTTGCGAGCGGCACCGTGTACTTGCCCGCCAGCTCGGCCTCGGCGTCATAATCCGGTTTTCCCGCCGCGCGGGCCTTGCGGATATCGGCAAGGAGGGTCGAATAGGACATCTCGGTAGGGTCGATACTGCCGAAGCGGAAGCTTTTTGCAGGCTCGATCGTCAGGTCGTAAACCTTGAAGCTCGTCACATGGGCCGCGTTGGAGCGGGGTTCGACGCCGAAGATGGAGCCGTTGTAGAGCCTGAGTGTCAGGCCCTGCCGATGCTCGCTCGGCAGGAGAACGCCGCGCTGGGCGATTATCGTATTCTGCTGTGCGGCGGTGCGCGCGTCCGAGATCAGGATACCGTGCAGGCGCGAGGCGCCGGGCTCGATCTGGTCCACGTAGATTACCAAGCCCTGGAATGCGCGATTGAAGATTTTCTCCTTAAGCGCGGCCGACGCCTGTGTGCGAGTCAGATGGTAAAGCTGGCCCTCGAGGCTGCGGTTGGCCCATGGCCGCACCGAGAAGGCGAACCATGACGACAGGACGTAAACCACGAAACCGACCGCAAGCACGGGCACTGCAAGCCGATAAAGGCTTACGCCGCAGGAGCGCGCCGCTATCATCTCGCGGTCGCCGGACATCCTGCCGAATCCGAGCAGTACCCCGAGCAGTACCGCCATCGGAAAGGTAAGCTCGAAGAACGCCGGCATCACATAGCCGATAAGTTCCAGGACTTCGCCTACGGTTACGCCGTGATTCACCACCATCTCGGTAAGCTTGAGCACCCGGCCCGTGACCAGCGCAAACGTGAGCAGGATAACTCCCAGTGCGAAGGGGCCAAGCACCTCGCGGGCGATATAGCGGTCGAGGATCGTGATTCTTGGCATGGTGCGGAAAAGCGGCAATGTCGCAGTTTCGGCGAGTCACAGTCTAGATGCTGACGAGGGGCAATGAAACGTACTTTACGCGGCAGGCGGGCCGGAGAGGATTGTCGAGTAGCGGATTAGGTGCACGACGCAGGTCTGGACCACGGTCCTGGGAAACATGTAGGTTATCGAACATGTAGGTTATCGAAGAAGACCACCTATCCGCCGTTTACTCCGAATCACCAACCAGCGTTTCCGATCCGCGGCGCCGTAGCGCGGTCACGTGTAACCAGGCACAGAGCCTTGCTCGGCCTGCGGCCCGCACAATAT
>JAJYMR010000237.1 GCA_021786815.1 Deltaproteobacteria bacterium | reverse complement strand
AAGCTCGTAATGGCCGCCCGGGCGCGCGGTGCGGTAAAGCCTCGGAACCGTCTCGACGTTGTGGTTGTAGATGTCCACCGGCGATTCGACCACCGTCTCGACGCTTTGCTGCGAGCCGCGGAAGTCCGGCACCAGCACTTCGACGCGCGCCGACGGGGTCGCCGACTTGATCTCGCGCGCCGTCGCGGCGAAGTGCGCCGCGCCACCGTCGGGCAGGTCGTCGCGATTAACCGAAGTGACGACCACGTGCTGAAGCTTTAGCCTGGCGGCCGCCTCGGCCACGCGCCGCGGCTCCTCGGGATCGAGCGGGCGCACCTTGCCGTGCGCGACTGCGCAGTACGGGCAGTTTCGCGTGCACACGTCGCCCATCAGCATGAACGTCGCGGTGCGATGCGAAAAGCATTCGCCGATATTCGGGCAGCACGCCTCCTGGCAAACCGTGTGCAGCCTCATCTCGGCGAGCAGCGCGCGCGTGCGCATGTATTCGGGCGAGACCGGCGCTCGCACCTTTATCCAGTCCGGATGTCGTCGTTCAGCCATCGCTATCCGCGCCACGCGCTCCCGTCGTGTTCGACGCGAGAGCCGCGTGCGCCTTCCATCCATGAGCTTCACCCGCATTCGCGCCGCGATCAACCACACTCCATAGCGCCGCCGGGTCATCCTCGACGGTTCGCCCGTACCCGAACACCGCGGCGAAGCTCGCGCGCATCGTCGTTGCGAAATCCGCCGTGGCGACGTCAGGCCTTCCCAGTTCCGCAATCGAGGTCATCCGGCATCCCTGGATTCCGCACGGCACTATCCGCTCGAAGAAACCCAGGTCGGTTTGCACGTTGAGCGCGAATCCATGAAGCGTGACCCATCGCCGTATCCCGACGCCGATCGACGCGATCTTGCGCTCGCCGACCCATACGCCGGTAAGCCCTTCGCGCCGCCGGGCTTCGATTTCATACCGCGCGAGCGCCAATATCATCGCTTCCTCGAGCTTTCTCAGGTAGCGGTGAACGTCGCGCTCGCGCCCGAGGAGCTTGAGGATCGGATATCCGACCAGTTGGCCCGGTCCGTGGTACGTGACCTGTCCGCCGCGCGACACGCGATGAACGGGAACGCCCGACGCTTTCGCCTGGGCGAGATAGCGCTCGTCGGCTCCGCGCCCGAGCGTGAAGACGTGCGGATGCTCGAGCAGGAGAATCGTGTCGCCGCGCCGGTCGGCATGGCGCTCGGCGACCAGCGCGTCCTGCAGCGCAAGGCCAGCTTCGTACTCGACGGTGCCCATCGCGGCGACATTGAGCGTGCGCGGTTCGTCCATCGTCACCATTCGAGTTTAGCGAACCTCGGGCCTTGCGTCTCATCCCGGGCCAGTATTTCGCCACGCGTTCCTGCCGCCATGCGACGGCGCAGGCAAGCGAGCTTTTTCCGGACACCCGTGGTTGTATGTGCGGAGCTTTCCGTCGTATAGGATGCGCGGGGCCGATGGCTAAGCCTTGAAACAGGTTTCCTTGGGCGAGCCTGCCAGGAACTAATCGGAGGCACGGAGATGACAAACCGCGAGCGCCGCGGATGGGCTGTCGTTGGCGCGCTGTTCACTACGCTGTTCTTCGTCTGGGGCGCGATCAACAGCGGCGGGGTGTTCGTCATCCCGGTGCTGAAATATTTCGGATGGACGCGCGCGCGAATCTCTATGCTCGCCGCTGTGTCGGCGCTCGCCGGCGGCGCGGCGGGACCGGTGGTCGGATGGTTGCTCGACCGGATCGACGCGCGAAAGGTGATGGTCGCCGGCGCGGGCCTGTACGCACTCGGACTGCTGATCCTTAGCCGCGCGAATTCCTTCGGCGACTTCTTGGTGATCTATATCGTCTTCGGCATAAGCTCCGCCGCCTCGACGATCCTGCCGTCCTCGGTGGTGATCGCGAACTGGTTCGAGGAGCGGCGCGGGCTCGCCATGAGCATCGCGTTTACCGCGATCTCGCTCGGCGGCGCGGCGATGACGATAGTGGCGAATTACGCGATCAAGCTCGGCGGATGGCGTCTCGGATGCGTCGCGCTGGCCGTGCCGATCGCCGTGATCGTGCTTCCACTGGTGATGGCCATAGTCAGAACACGGCCCGCGACCGAGTCCGCTGCGCAGGCGCCGGTTGCCGCGGGCGAGCCCGCGCCCGCATTCGAACTGCCGGGGCTGGAGATGCGCCACGCTTTCAGGACGCGCTCGCTCTGGATGCTCGCGCTCGCCTTCCTGCTCGCAAACTGTATCGGCTCGGGCGTGGGATTCCATTTTATCGCCTACCTGATGGGAATCGGCTACAGCGCGACGTTTGCCGCCGGGATGGCGAGCCTGTCGCTGCTCTTCGTCGCACTTGGCAGCCTGCTGGCAGGTCCTCTCGCGGATCGCCTCGGCGCGCGCACCGCGCTCGCCGTCGCGTACGGCGCGTGGTCAATCGGGATGGTCCTCTTGATGGACGCGCACCACAGTCCGGCGCTTTTCGCTTACGTCGTGCTGGGCGGATTCCTGTTCGGAGCGCCGTGGGTGCTCGGGACGCTTGCGGTCGTGGAGTCGATGGGAATCAGGAGGCTCGGCTCGGTGCTCGGATTTCTCGGGCTCTTTTCGACCATCGGGATGGCTATCGGTCCGGTCGTCACGGGCCGCATCTTCGACGTGACCCACAGCTATCATCTTGCCTTCCTGGCGTTTATCGCATTGTCGGTCCTATCCGCCGCGGCGGTGTTCGCATGCCTGCCGCTCGAGCGCGAGCAGGAACGTTTCGCCGCGCCGACCGCTTCCGCCGCCGCATAATTTCCTTCACCGCGATCTGTTCTGACCCTCGCCCGTGACGGGAGAGGGCGGCGCAAGGCGCCGGGTGAGGGTCTTCCAGGTCAGATATGTATCGCTTCGCCTTCGGCGGCGAGCGCCGCTTCCATGATCGCCTCGGACATCGTCGGATGCGGATGGACGCTGCGGCCGAACTCGGCGGTGGTCGCCTCGAGCGTCCTGCCCAGCACCACTTCGGAAATCAGGTCGGTCGCGTGATGCCCGATTATCTGGCACCCGACCACCTCGCCGTATTTCTCGCTGACGACGAATTTGACGAAGCCCTCCGCCTCGTTGATCGCAACCGCCTTGCCGTTGCCGCGGAACGGGAACTTGCCGACCTTGACCTCGATTCCGCGCGAGCGCGCTTCCGCTTCCGTCAACCCGACGCACGCGACCTCCGGCTCGCAGTAGATGCATCCGGCGATCGACGCCAGATCGAATCCCGGCTCGCGCACTCCGGCCATTATCTCGACCGCGGCCACGCCTTCCGCCGACGCCTTGTGCGCAAGCAGCGGCGGGCGGATCACGTCGCCTATGGCGTAAACGCTGTCACACGCGGTCCGGAACGAATCGTCCACCTTGATGAAGCCGCCGCGCTCGATTTCGACCCCGAGCCCTTCGAGCCCGAGATTTTTGCTGAGCGGGCCGCGGCCGACCGCGACCAGCACGTTCTCCGCCTCGACCGTCTTCTCGCCGTCGGCTGAATCGAGTGCGACACTCCATCGGTCGCCGTTTCGCGCCATCGTTTTGTACCCGTGCCCGAGCATCACCTTGACGCCGCGTTTTACGAACTGGCGGCGCAGCTCCTCGGCGACCTCCGCGTCGAACCCGGGAAGCATCTGCTTCTCCAGTTCGATTATCGTGACCTTCGTTCCGAACGCCTGGTAGAAGTAGCCGAACTCAAGCCCGATCGCGCCCGCGCCGATTATCGCGATACTTTCGGGCAGCCGGTCGTGGACCAGCGCCTCGCGGCTCGTCATCACGCCGTCGCCGATCTTCATGCCGGGAAGCAGCCGTTCGCCCGAGCCGCTCGCGACCAGGATGCGCTCGGCCTCGATTTGCGATGCGCTCGGCGCGGGTTTTCCCTCGGCCTGCTCGAGCGCGATCGTGTTTGGCCCTGCCACGGTCCCGCTCGCCTCGTACAGATCGATTTTGTTCTTCTTGAACAGATAGCGGACGCCGCGCTGAAGCTTGTCCGCCGCATCGCGCGAGCGCTGGATCACGCGCGGGAAGTCCACGCGCACTTCGCCGGTTTCGATTCCGTGCTCCTTCGCTGCCGAGCGAATCGTTTCCATCGCCTCGGCCGAATTGAGCAGCGCCTTCGACGGGATGCATCCCCAGTTAAGGCATACGCCGCCCGGGCGATCGCGCTCGACCACCGCGACTTTCATCTTGAGCTGCGAGGCGCGAATCGCCGCGACGTATCCGCCCGGTCCCGAACCGATTACCGCAAGGTCGTATCGTGAGTTGGCCAATATTCTCTCCCGAGGTTCCGGTGCGCGCGTCCGGCCGTATCGGCCATGGCGCGCGCGGGGTTCTTTCAGAATCGTTCAGACAAGGAGGCTCGCCGGGTTTTCAAGAAACCGCTTCAGTTCCTGCAGGAAGCGGCCCGCCACGATCCCGTCGATTATCCGATGGTCGCACGACACCGTCGTCATCATGGTCTTTCCGACCGCGAGCTGGCCGTTTCGGACCACGGGGCGCTCCTTGATCGAGCTGACCGCGAGAATCGCCGCTTGCGGCGGAACGATCACCGCGGCAAAGTGCTCCACGCCGACCATCCCCATGTTCGAGATCGTGAAGGTCGCTCCCGAAAGCTCGTCGGTCGTGAACCCTCCCCCTCCATGTCCCGCCTTGCTTACCAGCCGATGCGACACGGCGGCGATTTCCGGCAGCGTGAGCCGCTCGCACTCGCGGATTACCGGCAGCAGAAGGCCGTCCTCGATCGCGACCGCCACGCCGACGTTGACGTGCGGATGGATCACGATGCCGTCGTTTTCGAAGCTCGCGTTCATCCTGGGAAAGCGGCCGAGCGCAAGCGCCGTCGCCTTCACGATCATGTCGTTATAGGTGATGTCTTCTTCGAACAGCTCGGTCGCCTCGAGCGATTTTTTGAAACGCACGGCCTCGTCCATGTCCACTTCGACCGTGACGTAAAAGTGCGGTATCTCGCGCTTGGAGAGCGCCATCCGCTGCGCAATCGTCTTGCGCATTTTGGACAGCTCCTCGCGCGAGCCGGGCTCTCCTTCATGCGGATGCACGAGGCGGCGGAATTTGAACATCTGCTGCTCGCGCAGATAGTTGTCGATGTCGCGCTTGGTAATGCGTCCGTCGGGTCCGGTGCCGCGCACGTGCTCCAAAGGAACGCCGGCCTCTTCGGCCGCGCGGCGCGCGAGCGGAGAGGCGCGAAGCTTGTGGCCCTCGGGCTCGACCTCCGGAGCCTCAACGATTTTGAGCGGCCGGCGCGGAGGCGCCGCGAGCGCGGTCGGAGCGGCCGACGGATGAAGGCCCATCGCGGGATGGAACGCCGGCGGGCCCTCCGCTTCGGCTTCCTCCGGCTTGCGCTCAATCTTCGCGGCCTTGGTGGCTTCGGCCGGAGGCTTTTCCGCTTCGCGAGCGGCTTTCGCGGCGGGCGCCGGCGCCTTTTCGACGACTCGGGGCCTGGCCGCTTTCGCAGGCGCGCTTGGCGCCTCAGGGGGTTTCGCAGGCGCGGCCGCCGGCGCTTGCGCAGCGGGCTTGACGCGTTTCTCCGCAGCCTCGCCCGGCGCTCGCATCGTCGCAATCACGGCGCCCACCGGAGCGCTCTCGCCCTCCTTGAGCCTGAGCTCATCGAGCACTCCATCGTCGAAGGCTTCGAGCACCATGTCGGCCTTGTCGGTCTCGACCTCGGCGATAGCGTCACCGTGATGGATTTCGTCGCCGGGATGCTTGAGCCAGCGCAGAATTTTGCCCTCCTCCATCGTGTCGGAGAGCTTCGGCATCGTGATCTCGTTGCTCATAGGTCGGCTCTTTCCGTATTGTGGGCGCAAGCCAGGCAAACCGACAAGGCGTGCGCGAGTTTCTTCGCAGGTTTGTACGAAAATGGAGGTGGCTTCGGGTGGCGGAAATTCCCGAGCGCGAATGGCTTGAGGCCGGGTTTTTCTGGATCGCGATAGGACTGCTGATGGCCCTGCCGGGGGTCAGGGAATCGTTTCTTGGTGAGGCGGCGCGCTTCGTGTTCTGCCTCACGGTTGTGGTCCATATCGGCGAAGCCTTCTACAACGCAAGCGTTGCCCGCCGCGCAGACCTCGATCCGTACAGGTGGGCAGTCAGGTCGCTCGTTCTCGGCTATCTCGCGATGCGCCGGCTGAGAGAGCTTGCCGCTTCGTCCGCCCATCCGATGTGATCCGCACGCCGCACGGCCCGCGCATCCACGCTACACGATCCGCTCGGCCGCGCTGATAATATGGGCCGGGCTCGGCAACGCGGCCTTCTCCAGCCGCGCGTTGTACGGGATCGGCATGTCCAGCGTCGCCACCCGCTCGACCGGTGCGTCCAGATGGTCGAAAGCCTTCTCGTATATCTGCGCGGCGATTTCGGCGCCCGCTCCGCCGGTGCGCCATCCTTCGTACACCACGATCGCCTTGCCGGTCTTGCCAACCGACTCGACGACCGTGTCGAGATCGAGCGGGTTAAGGGTTCTCAGGTCGATCACCTCCGCGTCGATCCCCATGTTCTCCAGCCCCTCGGCCGCGGCGAGCGAGTCGTAAACGCACTTCGAGTAGGAAATCAGCGTCACGTCCTTGCCCTCGCGCAGCACGTTGGCCTTGCCGAAGGGCACCAGATGCTCGCCGTCGGGCACTTCGCCCTTCACTCCGTAGAGCGATTCGTGTTCGAGAAAGATGACGGGATCTTCCTGGCGCACCGCCGTCTTGAGCAGTCCCTTGGCGTCGGCGGGCGTGGCCGGAATCGCGACGCGCAGCCCCGGGCAGTGCAGGAAATAGGCTTCCAGGCTCTGGCTGTGCTGCGCGCCCAACTGATGGCCCGCGCCCTGCGGTGCGCGGATAACGACCGGAACCTTGGCCTTGCCGCCGAACATGTAACGGATCTTGGCCGCGTTGTTCACTATCTGGTCCATCGCGAGCAGCCCGAAGTTGATCGTCATCAGCTCCACGATTGGACGCAGGCCGCCCATCGCCGCGCCGATTCCGGCGCCGACGATCGTAAGCTCGGAGATCGGCGTATCGCGCACCCGCTTCTCTCCGTAAACTGCGAGCAGGCCGTCGGTGACCTTGAAGGCGCCGCCGAAGTAGCCGACTTCCTCGCCCATGATGAAGATCCGCTCGTCGCGCTCGAGTTCCTCGCGCAGCGCCTGGTTCAATGCTTCACGATAGGTAATCTGGGGCATCCGCGGACCTCCGTTCGCTCACTCGACGTAAACGTCCTTTGTGATTTCTTCGAGCAGCGGCTCCGGGCTTTCGTCCGCGAACTTGACCGCGTCCTCGATAACCGCGCCGACCTCGGCGTCTATCTGGTCGAGGCGCGCCTCTGCGACCCGTTTCTCTGCGAGCAAGCGCCGACGCAGGTTCTTGATCGGGTCGCGCTCCTGCCAGATGCGCTCCTCGCGCTTGGAGCGGTATTCCACCGGGTCGGACATCGAATGGCCACGAAAGCGGTACGTCACCGCCTCGATCAGCGACGGGCCGTCGCCCTCCCGCGCGCGGGCCGACGCCTCGGTGACCGCGCGGTACACGTCGAGCACGTCCATCCCGTCCACGCGCACTCCCGGCATCTTGTACGGCTCGGCGAACCGGTAAAGCTCTTCCTGGCAGATGGCGTTCTGCACCAGCGTGCCCATCCCGTAGAAGTTGTTCTCGCAGATGAAGATGACGGGCAGCTTCCAGAGCGAGGCGAGGTTGAGCGATTCGTGGAAGGCGCCCTGCGGCAGCGCGCCATCGCCGAAGAAGCAGCACGCCACCTCGGGCTCCTCCTTGTAGGCGATCGAAAGCCCGAGCCCGACCGCGAGCGGGAGTCCGCCGCCAACGATCGCGTAGCCGCCCATGAAGCGGAGATCCGGGTCGAACAGATGCATCGAGCCGCCGTGGCCGTGCGATATCCCGGTTGCCTTTCCGAACAGCTCGGCCATCACCGCGCGCGGCTCGGCGCCCTTGGCCAGGCAATGGCCGTGCTCGCGGTAGGTGGAAACGACGTAGTCCTTGTCGTAAAGCGCCTCGATCGCGCCGACGGCAACCGCCTCTTCGCCTGCGTATAGATGGCAAAAGCCCGTAATCTTGCCGCG
>JAJYMR010000251.1:1859-8132 GCA_021786815.1 Deltaproteobacteria bacterium | reverse complement strand
GATCGCGTATGACGCGAAGCAGAAGCTGATGATGCTGCCGGGAGTGTCGGAGGCCAACGTGGAACTGGTCTGGGATCCGCCCTGGAACCCGCAGATGATCTCACCCGAAGGCCGCGAACGCCTCGGCCTGGACTGAGGGCGCTCAGCAAGGTTCCCCGTCTCGCCCAGGCAGGGGGGCGCGGCAACCGGAACAGTCGCCCGGGCAAACACAGCCCGCATCGTGCGCAAGGATGGGTGAGCCTTGGGGCTCCTTTTCCCTCACTCTGAGCGAAGGCTCTCTCCTTTTTGTCATTCTGAGCGCAGGCTGCCGGCGCGAAGAATCCCCGCGAAGCGGGATGACGAAATAAAATCGCCTTCGGCGGATTCTTCACTTCGTTCAGAATGACCCACGGACGGCCCGAAAAATTCGCAAACTCTGAGATCGCCCTCGACCGCGCGGCACAAAATTGCTGTCGGAATCGTATCGCGCTTGGCTGCGCATCGGGTAGCGCCCTAATTTGAAGTCGTCTCTTGCTCGCACATGTTAAGCGCTGGCTTGCGCCGCAGCCTGTGATCATGGCCGAACCTCAATTGGCCAGCCATATGCGGCGAATCTGGATGCTGGCCTGCACCAAGCTCATCGACTAGGCTAGGGTGCTGTGGCCGTGGAACTGAAAATCAAGTGGGATGGCACCGCTCCCGGGCTAGCCGAAAATCGGCTGAGCCTCGGTGCGTTTGGTGATTCGCTAACCCTGCTTCTTAACAGTCTGCGGCGCATCGCAACCAACCTTGTCGGTCAGGCAGTTGACGAACGACACGCGAGAGCCGGCCGATTCGCAAACGCGGCACGCCAACTCGATATTGAGATAACGGAGCTTGTGAAAGGGTCCGCGGGATTCGACAGCGTCATCACGTTTGCAACGCCAGTCGGCAGCACTTTGCCCCTTCTGGACTTGGCCCAGACGGCGGGAACGGAGCTCCTCGAAGCTTTGCAGGCGGAGGGCCAGGGTGTCGCAAGGAACGGAAGCGTGAGGAAGTATCTGCAATCGCTGCCGAAGGGCGTCACTCAACAGACCTATTCGCTTCACAGCAATGGGGCCGCGTTGAAAGAGATATCGTTCGGACAAGCAGTACTTCCTGAGCTGCCGAAGGAGACGCCTTGTCTCGTTCAGTTTTCGGGCAGCGTCATCGGCGTCGGCTTTGCGCCCGGGAAATCAGAGGTGCGGCTGAAAACCGATACATCTACGGTCATCCTGTCGGCCACTCCGGGACAAGTTGACGCGGCGCTCCGTTTGCGCGAGTCGGACGTGGTCGCATTGGGTGTCTTTCACGACGACGCCTACCGCTTACTCATGCTCCGGGACGCGAACGCCGAGCCGAAAAGTCATTCTCGCGAAACGGCGCTCTATGAGCGTTGGGAGGGCGTGCTAAAGAGGCTCGCGCAGTGAACGCTGAACCTTGGGCGCACCTGGTCTCCCGCGACGTCATACTTGAAATCCATCGCGAGTGCATCGCGCGTTTTGGAGGTGACCCTAGCAACACGCCTAAGGGAGGCTGCGTCGAGCGCAGTATCGGTGCGGCGTGGAGTGCGGAACTGTACTCGGAGAATCCGGACGCGGTGGAAGGGCTGTGCTTCGCGGGTTGCCTGCTTTACTACCTGATCAAAAATCACTGTTTCGTGGACGGAAATAAGCGCGTCGGTTGGGCTGCCTGCATGGAGGTCCTTCGCACCCTAGGACTGACCGTTCACGCGACAGATGATGAGATCGAAGAATTCTGTCTTGCCATCATCGAAAACGACCCGCCACAGGTCAAAGGCGCTGTCGATGTTGCCGTCTGGCTCGCTCCAAGGCTCCTCGCTCTCTAAATTCAAATCAGGACACGAGCCGCCGGTGCGGCGGCCCACGTTGACACGGGATTGCCGGTCCTATAACTAAATTGTTTCCAGCTAAGTCATGTTTGCTATCGTAAAAACAGGCGGCAAGCAGTACCGCGTCGGCGTCGGCGACCAGATCACCGTCGAACGAATCGCGGGAGACGTGGGAAACGAAGTCTCACTAACCGAAGTGCTGGCAGTCGGCGGAAACGACTCGCCCGTGGTCGGCAGCCCGACCGTCCAGACCGCGTCGGTCAGGGCCAGGATCGTTCAACAGCCTCGCGGCACGAAGGTGATCGTCTTCAAGAAGAAGCGGCGCAAGAACTACCGGCGCAAGCGCGGCCATCGCCAGGAACTGACCGTGCTCAAGATCGAGGAAATTTCGACGGGCGCCTGACAATTCGCCCGCAAGCAGTATTTCAAGCGGCGGCGCGGATGCGCCGCCCCAAACAGGAGAATCAGCCGTGGCGCACAAAAAAGGACAAGGCTCAACGCGCAACGGCCGCGACAGTCCAGGCCAGCACCGGGGAGTCAAGGTTTACGCTGGCGAGACCGTAAAGGCCGGCAATATTCTCGTTCGACAACTCGGCACCCGGATCCATCCCGGGCCGAACGTCGGAATGGGTCGCGATTTTACCCTTTACGCCCGCGTGGGCGGCGTGGTTAAGTACGAGCCGTATCGCGGGGACAAACGGCGGGTCCGAGTCGAACCGGCGCCGGCCACTTCGCCGGCCGGGACAAACGAGTAGGCATAGCCGTTTTAGCCGAAGCTCGAAGGCCAAAGGCCCTGCGGATAATCCGTAGGGCCTTTGTTTTGTTGCGGGCTTCCTAGCACATGGAGGATGTTGCGATGCGATTGGGCTTGGTATCGGGATATTCGGGCGCGCAGATGGGTCTTCCGATGGATCTGATCCTCGAGGCCGAGCGCGCAGGCTTCGATTCCGTATGGACCGCCGAGGCCTACGGCTCCGACGCGATCGTTCCGGCCGCGTGGATCGGCGCTCTCACGAAAAAGATCCGCATCGGCACGGGAATCATGCAAATGCCGGCGCGCACGCCGGCGATGACCGCGATGACTGCGATGACGCTCGACGCGCTTTCGGGCGGACGCTTCATCCTCGGTATCGGACCATCGGGGCCGCAGGTGGTCGAAGGATGGCATGGCGTACCCTACGGCAAGCCGCTCCAGCGCACCCGCGAATACATCGAGATCGTGCGCAAAGTCCTCGCGCGCGAGGTCCCGCTCGAGCATCACGGCAAGGAATACCAGATTCCCTACACCGGCCCCGGCGCTAGCGGACTCGGCAAGCCGCTCAAAAGCATCCTGCACGGTCGCAGGGACATGCAGATCTATACCGCTTCGATAAGCCCCAAGGGTGTGGCGCTCGCCGCCGAAATCGCCGACGGCGTGATCCCGGTCTGGATGAGCCCCGAGAAGTGGGAGCTTTACAAAGCGCCGCTCGCCGAGGGCTTCGCAAAGTCGGGCGGCAAAAAGAGCCTGGAGAATTTCGACGTTGCCCCGTTCGTGCAATGCGTGATGGGTCCGGACGTGGAGAAATGCCGGATGCCGGTTAAGGGGATGCTCGCGCTGTATATCGGCGGGATGGGCGCGCGGTCGAAGAATTTCTACAACGACTACGCGCGGCGGATGGGCTACGAAGCCGAAGCGGCGAAAATCCAGGATCTCTATCTCTCCGGCAAGAAGGCCGAGGCGATGGCCGCGATACCGGACAAACTCGTTGACGAGGTCGCGCTGGTCGGCCCGCGCGAGCGAATCGCCGAGCGGCTCAAGGCGTGGAAGGCGTCGCCGGTCAAAACGATGCTCGTCTCGACCGGCCAGATCGAGGCGGTCCGCGCTCTGGCCGAGGCATGCCTGTGAGGCGCACGGCCGGATGCGAATAGACGCGGCACGCCCGACGGCCGGGCGGATGGTATCATAGTGGACGCGCGCGGATGCGATTCATCGACGAAGCCCGGGTATTGGTGCACGCCGGCAAAGGTGGCGACGGCGCAATCGCGTTCCTGCGCGAAAAGTACCGGCCGTTCGGAGGGCCCGCGGGCGGCGACGGAGGCCGCGGCGGAAGCGTGATTTTCCAGGTCGACGAAGGGATGTCGACCCTGCTGGACTTCAAATACCATCCGCGCCTGATCGCGCGCGACGGCGAGCCGGGGCGCGGCAAGCAGCAATATGGCAGGAACGCCGACGATCTCGTCGTGCGCGTGCCGCCCGGAACTATCGTAATCGAAGAGGATAGCGGCAAGGTGCTCGCCGACCTCGTCCTTCCCGGCGCATCGGCGGTGATCGCCCAGGGCGGCGAAGGCGGACGGGGCAACATGCATTTCGCCTCGCCCACGCGCCGCGCTCCGCGTATCGCGACACCGGGCAAGGCCGGCGAGCATCGATGGGTCCGGCTCGAACTCAGGCTGGTTGCCGAGGCCGGGCTGATCGGCCTTCCCAACGCCGGCAAATCGACGCTTCTGCGCGCGTTGAGCGCGGCGCGGCCCAAGGTTGCGCCCTACCCTTTCACCACGCTGACGCCGAATCTCGGACGAGTTTTCGTCTCCGAGGAGGAAAGCTTTTCGCTCGCCGACATTCCGGGTCTTATCGAGGGAGCGCACCTGGGGCTCGGCCTTGGAATCCGGTTTTTGCGCCATCTCTCGCGCACCCGGCTGCTCGTCTATGTGCTCGACGCGACGGGAACGCCCGGTGACGATTTCGCGACCGTGCGCGGCGAACTCGAAGCCTTCGATCCTGCGCTTCCCGGACGCCCCGCGCTCGTCGTGCTCAACAAGATGGACCTCGTCGCGGCGGGCGGCGCGGCCGAACTCGTGAGCGGCGTCGAGAAGGCGACGAATCTCAGGGTGTTTCCGATATCGGCCGACAAGCACACGGGCCTTGAACCGCTGGTCGAGGCTATCGCGACGGAACTCAAACGTATCGAAAGCCGGACCTGAATGTCGCAACTGAGTTACAAAGAGCGGCTCGTTGGCCGGGTCCGCCGCGTCGTCGTCAAGGTCGGAAGCGCAGTGCTATCCGACAACGGCGGATTGAACGGCGAAGTAATCGCGCGACTCGCCGCCGACATCGACCACGTGATCCGCGACGGACACGAGGTCATCCTGGTGACATCCGGCGCGATCGCGGCGGGACGCGTGCGCCTGGGCGCGAGCGCGGGCGGAGCCTCGATGGCGGCGCGGCAGGCGGCGGCCGCAGTCGGGCAGATCGAGCTGATGGGGTCGTGGGCGAGCGCGTTTTCGCGCCACGGCCGCACCGTCGCGCAAATCCTGCTGACGCATCAGGATCTCGCCGAGCGAAGCCGGCGCAGGAACGCGACGCAGACCATCAACGCGCTTGTGTCGGCTGGCGTCGTGCCCGTGGTCAACGAAAACGACACGGTCGCGGTCGAGGAAATCAGGCTAGGCGACAACGACACGTTGTCGTCGCTGGTGGCCTCGATGGTGCAGGCGCAGATGCTCGTCATCCTGAGCGACGTGAAGGGCGTTCTGACCGGCGACCCGCGCAAACGCCCCGACGCGCGGCTGGTGCCGCTTATCGCGGACCCGGAAGCCGACATGAAGGGGCTGGTGGTCGAAAGCAAGGGACCGCTCGGAAGCGGCGGGATGGCGGCAAAGCTCAACGCGGCTCGCCAGGCGGCGCGCGCCGGAATCACGGTGGTGATCGGTCCGGGACGCGAGGACGGCACGCTCGCGGCCGCGCTCGATCCCGTGCGCGAAGTCGGAACGCTTATCGTTCCGGCTGGCGCGCGGCTCGCCAGCCGAAAGCATTGGATAGCCTTTGCGTTAAGACCCCAGGGTTCGCTCGCGCTCGACCACGGGGCGGCCGAGGCGCTGCGTAAAAAGGGCCGAAGCCTGCTACCCTCGGGCGTGCGCGAGGTGCGCGGCGAATTCTCGGGCGGCGATTGCGTGAGCCTGCTCGATCCCGAGGGCATGGAATTCGGGCGCGGACTGGTAAACTATCCTGCCGCCGACGTGCTCAGGCTAAAAGGACGCCAGTCGCGCGACATCGCGCGGATTCTCGGCTACAAGGTGGCCGACGAAATCATCCATCGCGACAATTTCGTTCTGCTTGAGGAACTCCGATGACACTCGAGGCGGAAATTCTCGCCCTGCTTGGCAAAACGCGCGCCGCCGCCGCCTCGCTCGCGCTTTGTCCCACCGAGCGCAAGAACCAGGCGCTGCTCGCGCTGGCCGCGGCGCTGCGCGAGGAAACCAGCTCGATTCTCGAAGCCAACCGCCGCGACCTGGAAAACGCGCGCGCCGCGGGCCGAACCGGCGCGTTCGTCGAACGGCTCACGCTCAGCGAGGCGCGGCTCGGCGCGATGGCGAAGAGTGTCGAAGAGGTTGCGGCGCTGCCCGATCCGGTCGGCGAAGTGATCGAGCAATGGCACCGTCCGAAC
>JAJYMR010000251.1:0-1849 GCA_021786815.1 Deltaproteobacteria bacterium | reverse complement strand
TCGCAAGGTCAGGGTGCCGATCGGCGTTATCGCGATTATTTACGAGTCGCGGCCCAACGTGACGATCGACGCGGGCGTGCTCACGGTCAAGGCGGGAAACGCGGTCGTGCTGCGCGGCGGCAAGGAGGCGCTTTCGACCAATTCGCGGCTTGCCGCGATGCTCTCGCGCGCGCTTTCGGGTGCGAGCGTCGCTCCGGCGGCGGCGACGTTCATCGAGAACCCCGACCGCGAGGTGATCCAGATCCTGAAGCGCCATCCCGAGGCGCTTGACCTGATAATTCCGCGCGGCGGCGGCTCGCTCAAGGAAGCGCTCGCCGGCTCGGCCGTGCCGCTGCTGCCCCATTTCGACGGCATCTGCCACACCTACGTGGACAGGGCGGCGGACCTGATGATGGCCGAGGAGATCTGCTTCAACGCGAAGTGCAGCCGGCCGTCGGTGTGCAACGCGATGGAGACGATGCTGGTGCATCGGGAGATCGCGCCGGCTTTTTTGCCCGCGATAGCGGCGCGGCTTTCCCGCGCGGGAGTGGAAATTCGCGGCGATGAGCGCGTCGTCGAACTCGTGCCGGGCGCGCGCCGCGCAACCGAAGCGGACTGGGACACCGAGTATCTCGACCTTATCCTCTCAATCAAAGTTGTCGATTCGCTCGACGAGGCAATCGGGTTCATCGCGCGCCACGGCTCGGGACTCGCCGATGCTATCGTGACCAGCGATCGCGAGGCTGCCGCGCGCTTTGAACGCGAAGTCGATTCAGCTACGGTCTATGTGAATGCGTCAACCCGCTTCACCGACGGATTCGAATTCGGTTTCGGCGCCGAGACCGGGATTTCGACCAACCGGTTGCATGCGCGGGGACCGATGGGGCTGCGCGAGTTGACGACTTACAAGTACGTGATTCACGGAGCCGGCCAGGTGCGGGTCTGAGGCCCCGCCGGAGCAAGGACCGATTTTGGTGGACGGATGCGGGTAGGGCTGTTCGGCGGAAGTTTCAACCCGATTCATTTCGGCCATCTTCGCGCTGCCGAAGAGGTGCGCGAGACGCTGAACCTCGACCTCATATACTTCATCCCGGCCGCGTCGCCTCCGCACAAGACCGAAGGCGAGCTTGCCCCCGCGGAGCATCGGCTCGCGATGGTGCGGCTTGCGACCAAGGGCAATCGTCATTTCATGGTCTCGGACGTCGAGGTCAGGCGCACAGGCAGATCCTACACGATCGACACCGTCCGCTATTTCCTTTCCACGCTTCGGCAGGCGACGCTGTTCGTCCTGATGGGCGCGGATCAGTTTTCAGACCTCGAAACGTGGAAGGAATGCGACGAACTGACCCGGCTATGCAATATCGTGGTCCATAGCCGCCCGAGGGAGGGCGAACCCGGACCGCCGAAAATTTCCCTTGCCGCCTTGGAACACTTTGGTTACATTAAGGAACAGGATCATTACGTGAACCGAAGCGGTCAGACGTTGTCGTTCGTTCAGACCACCTTCTTCCCGATCTCCGCGACCCAGATACGCCACAAACTTCAGAAGGGCCAGTCCATCAACTATCTCGTGCCGGTCGATGTGCTCGATTACATCACGCGGCACGCGCTTTACTGAGGGATATGGCCAGGTGTTGCCCGCAAATCCAAATCCAACTGCTTTGCCAATTCAGATTTTTTCACAGTGACTTCGCTCGATAAGGCGTTTGCCGTGGCGCAAGCCGCGCTGGAAAAGAAGGCCTACGACCTCGTTATCCTGGAGGTCGAGCATCTGCGTTCCGTGGCCGATTACTTCATTATCGCAACCGGCCGTTCCGACGTGCAGGTCCAGGCGATCGCGCGTGGAATCGAGGAGCGGATGGAGCGCGAG
>JAJYMR010000179.1 GCA_021786815.1 Deltaproteobacteria bacterium | reverse complement strand
CCGATCTCGAGGACTACTACGCTCAGGGGCAGTTGGATTTCGCCAACGCCGAGTACAACGCCGCGATCGAAAACTACCAGCTCCTTATCGACCGTTTCCCCTTCAGCCCCTACGCCGAAGACGCCCAGCTCAAGATCGGACTGGCGTATTTCAAGATGCATCAGTACGCGCAGGCGGTCGCCTCGCTCGATGACTTCCAGCGTATGCATCCGACCAGCAAGAATCTGGAGCTCGTCTCGTATTACATCGCGATGAGCTTCTACAAGCAGATCGGCCGGGCGGATCAGGACCAGACCTCAACCCAGCGAGCGCTGGGTTATTTCGAGGCGCTGGAGCAGCGCTACCCGGAAAGCTCCTTCGCGGAACTGGCGCGTGAGAAGTCGCAAACCTGCCGCGAAGTGCTCGCGCGGCACGAAAAAGTCATCGGCGACTTCTATTTCCAGCGGGCCAATTTCCGCGCCGCCGAGTCGCGCTACTCCGAACTGCTTCAGAAGTACTCCGACACGCCGGTGGCGCCGGGAGCGCTATGGGATCTTGGCGTGGCGCTTCAGAAGGAAGGCAAGAAGTACTCCGCGGCACAGGCGTTCGCCGCGATGGTCGCGCATTATCCGCAGACGCGCTACGCCAAACAGGCGAAACAGGCGCTCAACAAGCTCAAGCAGCCGGTCGACAACGAGGAAGACCCGCTCCGCCTGGTGCTGGCCGAGAACGGTTACGGCCAGGATCTCTCGGATGGCAGCCAGGTACTGGTGCGCCAGGCGCAGGCTGATTCCCCGTCGGCCTCGGACGACTCGCTTTACTCCGACGGCCTTCCCAATCTCTCGCGTGCCCTTCAGCAGGATTCACGCGCCGCTTCCGCAAGCAAAGGCGCCGCCTCCGCAAAGTCAGGTCCGGCGGTGCTCAAGACGGTGCGTCTTGCCTCGTCCGATCCCCCGCTCTCCGTCATCTTCGATCTGACGCGTCCGGTCCAGTACGAAAAGCGTATCGAGAGCGGCCCCGACTCCGCGACCCTGACCGTGTTGCTAAAGGGCGTGCAGCCGGAGCCCGGGATGCAGCGTCACCTGGTATTCAACCGTTCGATCTTCAAGGACTGCAGCATCTCGACCGATCCGCAGGGAACGGTCGTCACCGTCAACACGGTGCCAGTCTCCAACTACGCCGTTGTACCGCTCGAAAGCCCGGCGCGGCTGCTGGTTACGTTCACGCCACAAAACAGCGCCAGCACCGACACTCAGCGCCCCGGCTCCTGAGCTTCAGCGAAGCACCGCAAACGCGATTTTCCTTCATAGAAAGGGTCAGGGGTTAGGTCGCACGCTCATGCGACGCGCCGCAGGGCTGTGTGCGAGGCTTCGCATCGCACAGATTTCGCGCGAGCATCATGTCAGCGCAGCCCCAATCTTGCCCCCGCAACTAACGCGTGAGAAAAAGCCAGCCTGAGCGCGGCCTTGCGCCTATTCGAAGACGTCCTCGAATCTGAGCCCGAGAAAATCCAGCACCACCTCGGCGTAAACCTTCAAGCCCCAGTAAAAGCCCTCTATCGGCAGGCGCTCGTCGTTTGAATGATAGAGTGAGCCGAACGGAATATGGGGCTCCAGCCTGACCGGCGCGAAGCCGTAACAGGCAGCCCCGAGCTTCGCGTAAAACTTGTTATCGGTCGCCCCGGGGATCATCCACGGAATCGCGCGCGCGCCCGGATCGGCGGCTTCGAGCTTCGCCTTCATCAGTTCGTAAAGGGGAGTATCGACGGTGGTTTCGGCGGGCGGCCCGATTTTCACGAGTTCGAAGGTCGGCTCGGGACCAACGATCGCTCTGAGTTCGGCCATGAAGCTTTCGGGATCCTCGCCGGGCAACGTGCGCCCGTCGAGCACGACGCTCGCCTCGCCCGGGATGACGTTGTCCTTGTAGCCCGCGCGCAGGATCGTCGGGGTCACCGTGTTCGAGAGCATCGGGACGAACACTGCCGGCGGCGCATCGGTTGAGACGCCGAGCGCTTCGAGCGTGCGTTTCATCAGGGGCGTCACGCGCCGGCGCATCGGGGTCTTCACGATCTTCGTAATCAGTTCCGCCATCCGCGCAATCGCTGTGTCCTCGCGCGGCATCGAGCCGTGTCCCGGCTGCCCGCCAACCGTCATTTTGACTGTGACAAAGCCCTTCTCCGCGACCTGGATCGGATAGAAGCGCGCGCCGCCAAGATGCACAGTGAAGCCGCCCACCTCGTTCAGGACGAATCCCGCGCGCACCAGTTCGGGATGGCGCTCGACGAGGAATTTGGCGCCGTATTCCGAGCCAGCCTCTTCGTCGGCCACCGCGGCGAGTATCAGGTCGCGCTCCGGCGTCACGCCCGCGCGGCGCAACGCGCACATCATGAGCAGATCGGTGGCGCACTTCGCCTTCATGTCGATC
Organism: Deltaproteobacteria bacterium; assembly: GCA_021786815.1. Lineage (GTDB taxonomy): Bacteria > Desulfobacterota > Binatia > Binatales > Binataceae > DTIX01. The sequence continues at coordinate 5,752 of JAJYMR010000179.1, read as the reverse complement.
GCGCCGCGGCCCCACACGCAGCCGTCCGCTATCTCGGCGCTGAACGGAGGACGGCTCCATTTGGCAGCCTCGACCGGTACCACGTCGGTGTGCGAGGAGATGAGCAGCGGCGGCCTGGAGGAGTCGCGTCCCTCGATTCGCGCGATGAGGTTGGCGCGCGTGGGCCTGCTCTCGATGATCGTGCCTTCGAGTCCGTCGCGGGCCATCGCCGCCGCCAGATAGTCGGCCGCGATTCGCTCGTTTCCCGGCGGGTTGCTCGTGTCGAGCCGGATCAGCCCGCGCAACGCCTCAAGCGCGTAACCCTTCGCCTTGTCCCACGACGTCTTCATCGTTTCTCCCGATACTCGCGAATGCGATTCTTTTACAAGTGGCACAACCAGCTTCGAGAGTCGATTTCGCGGGGCACGGCGGGCTCATCGCGCGGCCGCAATACGCCGGCGCACCGTCAACTGGATCGCCTGGATGACGACCAGCGGGATCACGCCGAGACCGACCGCAACCAGGCACTGCTCCACGCTCAACGGCCGCGTATCGAAGACCCATTCGAGCACCGGCGTCTGCACGATTACGAGCTGGAGCGCGAAGCTCACCACGACCACGAAGAACAGTCGGATATTCGTCAGCAGGCCGACTTCCCAGATGGTGCGCGTGGTGCTGCGCGCGCTGAATGAGCGCAGCAGTTCCTCGACCACCAGTACGGTGAAAGCGAAAGCGCGAGCGGCGTCCACGTCGCCCCTCATCTGCATCTCGTAGGCAAAGCCCGCGAGCGCAACCGACGCCGCAAGAATCCCGCGCAGCATCACGAACCGGAAAAACCCTCGGTCCATTATCTGCGACTGGGGCCGGCGCGGCGGGCGGCGCAGCACGTCGGGTTCGATTGGATCGGTGGCGAGCGCGAGCGCGGGAAACCCATCGGTCACCAGGTTGATCCAAAGCAATTGCGCGGGGAGCAGCGGCAGCGGCCATCCGACCACGCCCGCGGCCAGCATCACGAGCAGTTCCGCAACGTTTCCGGCCACCAGATAACTCAGGCTTTTCCAGATATTGTCGTAGATGCCGCGGCCCTCCTCGACCGCCGCGACGATCGAGGCGAAGTTGTCGTCGGCGATGACAACGTCGGCGGCTTCCTTGGTCACCTCGGTGCCGGTGATTCCCATCGCGATTCCGATCGCCGCTTCCTTGAGCGCGGGCGCGTCGTTGACGCCGTCGCCCGTCATCGCGACGACGGCGCCGCGCTTTTTCCATCCGCGCACGATTCTGAGCTTGTCCTCGGCCGTGACGCGCGCGTACGCCGCCGTTCTTGGAACGCGTTCGGCCAGTTCGTCGTCGGAGATGCGCGCAAGCTCGGCTCCGGCCATGACCTGGTCGCCGTGGCGGAGAATTTCGAGTTCGCGCGCGATCGCGCGGGCGGTGTCGGGATGGTCGCCGGTTATCATCACGACGCGGATTCCCGCGCGTTTGCATTTGCGCACCGCTTCGCGCGCCTCGGCGCGCGGCGGGTCCTGCAGCCCGAACAGCCCGAGGAAAACGAGGTTGCTTTCGATCTCGTCCTGCGACTCGGGTATCGACTCGTGCCGCTCGAAGACGCGCTCGGCGCACGCGATCACCCTGAGCGCATCGTTCGCCATGATCGCGTTCGCTTCGAGCGCCTTGGCGCGGTCGGCCTCCGATATCTCGCGCGTCGCGCCGCCGTCGGCAATATGGGTGCATCGCGCGAGCACGATTTCCGGCGCGCCCTTTGTCAGCACCAGCGCCCGCTCGCCCTCGCGCCTGAGCACGGTCATCCGCTTGCGGTCGGAACTGAACGGGAACGCGCCAATTTTCGGCATCGCCTCCTCAAGGCGGGCGGGCTCGAAACCTCCCTTGCTCGCCGCGACCAGAAGCGCGCCCTCGGTCGGATCGCCGACCACGTAGGGCCGTCCCTCGCGCTCGGCGATTCGCGCGTCGTTGCATCCGGCCGCCGCCCGAAGAAGCCGGAAAAGCTCGGCGTCGTCGGCCGCGACGCGCTCGTGTCCGTCGGCGAAGATTGCGCCTTCCCTGGCGTAGCCCTCGCCGGTCACGGTGAAAACCGTCGCGGGGGTCACCAGGCGCCGCGCGGTCATCTGGCCGACCGTGAGCGTGCCGGTCTTGTCGGTGCAGACGACGGTCGCGCATCCGAGCGTCTCCACCGAATGGAGCCGGCGGACCAGCGCGTTGCGCCGCACCATCCGCGCCACTCCGAGTGAGAGCGCAACCGTCACCACGGCGGGCAGTCCCTCGGGAATCGCCGCGACCGCAAGGCTCACCGCTCCGAGGAACATCTCGAACAGCCCGACCGAGCGCAGGATTCCGAGCACGAAGACGATCACGACGATCGCGAGCGACGCCCAGAGCAGGCGCTTGCCGGCCTGATCGAGCTGGCGCTGAAGCGGCGTCAGCCCGCTCTCCGCGGTCTCGAGCAGTTCCGCGATATTGCCGAACTCGGTTCGCCTGGCGGTTGCGACCACCAGCGCCCTGCCCGTTCCGCCGACCACGCTGGTGCCCATGAAAACCATGTTGGAGCGGTCTGCAACATGGGTGTCATCGGCAAGTTCGCCGACCCGTTTCTCAACCGGCATCGACTCGCCCGTGAGCGCGGCCTCGTTGGTGCGGAGACTCGAGGCCTCGGCCAGGCGCGCGTCGGCCGCTACCAGGTCGCCCTCATCGAGCAGGAGCAGATCGCCGGGAACCACGTCGGCGGCCGCGAGAATCTCGGCGCTGCCCTCGCGTATCACGCGCGCCCGCGGCGAGGCCATCCGCGCCAGCGCTGCGACCGCCTGTTCGGCGCGATACTCCTGGATAAAGCCGACGAGCGCGTTCAGGACAACGATCGCGGCGATCGCGATCGCGTCGCCGGCTTCTCCGAGCGCGGCCGAAACCACCGCCGCTCCGAGCAGCACCCAGATGACGACGCTTGCGAACTGGCCGAGGAAAATCGCGAGCGCCGAGACCTTCACGGCGCTTTCGATCCGGTTGGGACCGAACTGGCCAAGGCGCCGCGCGGCCTCCTCGCGTGCGATTCCGCGCACGGAATCGGTTGCGAGCTCACGCAAGAGCACGTCGAGCGGTTTCGAGTGCCAAAGCGGCCTGGGGTCGTTGCGCGCTTCCATAGCGGGATAGCCTGTGTCGAAAGAAGACCTGCCGAGAAATTCTGGCAAACGGCGCGCCTTGTGACGAAGGGCGCGCGACACGGAGCAAAGGCAATCGCTTACTTCGTCCCACTGGTTCCTGATACAGAGTTAACTCTCAATGTTTCAGAGCGGCGGCCTGCTCGTCACGATCCTCATCTTCCTGGCTAGCGCAACGGTCGTAATCGTTGCGAGCACCATTCTTGCCCGCCGCGCCGACGCTATCGCCGACGCAACCGGTATCGGCCATGTATGGATCGGCTCGGTGCTGCTTGCGATTGCGACCTCGATGCCCGAACTCGGCACCGACATTTCCGCCGTACGGTTGCATCAGCCCAACCTGGCGATCGGCGACCTGTTCGGTTCGAGTCTCGCCAATATGCTGATTCTCGCGGTGCTCGACCTGATTCCGCCGCGCGGCCGTGTCTTCAAGGGAGCAACTTTTGAGAACACGCTGTCGGCATGCCTGGCGCTCCTGATGACGGCGATGGCGGTGGTGTTCGTGATGGCGCGTCCGGTGTGGACGATCGCAGGTGTCGCGCCCGAGTCGTTCCTGCTCGTGTTGGTGTATATCGGCGGCACTCGGGCGGTTTATCGCAACGGTATTCGCGAGATCGCACGGGAGCCGCGACCGGCGGAAGCCAGGGCGGCGCGCACATCGCTCAGGCGCCCGCTGATCGACTTCGCTGCCGGTGCCGCGGCTATCCTTGTCGCCGCGCCAATTCTCGCGGCGGCGGCGGGACGAATCGCCGACCTGACTGGACTCGGCGCGACCTTCATCGGAACATGGATAGTCGGCCTTGTAACCTCGCTTCCCGAGATGGTGACGTCGCTCACCGCGATTCGAATCGGAGCGTTCGACCTCGCGGTCGGCGATCTGTTTGGCTCCAACTCGTTTAACATGGTTATCTTCTTCGCGCTCGACGTCGCCTGCCCCGGCGGCTCTATCTTCTCCGTCGCGGATCCGACTCATGCGCTCTCGGGGATGCTGGGAATCACGATGACGACGCTTGGGCTGGCCGGAATCGTCTATCGTGCGGAACGGCGCTACACGCTGCTCGAGCCGGGCAGCGCGCTGATGATAATCGCGTACGTTCTCGCAATCCTGATGCTGTATTCGCGAATACCGCACCACTGACTGAGCGTCTTACTTCCGCTTCCGTCCCGCCGCGCCGACGCGCCCGCGCCGAGCCAGCCGCGCGGGAAGCATCGCGCCTCGTACAGTGAGCACCGGACACGGCGCCATCCGCACGACCCGCTCAGCGACCGAGCCGATGAGCAGATGGGCAAGGCCGGTCCTGCCGTGCGTCGCGATAACGATAAGATCGGCCTTGAGCGTGCGGGCCAGTTCCGCGATACGCTCGTAAACGACGCCGAGATGCACCTCGGAGCGGCATCGCGGGTAACCCTTCGCCACCCGCTCGACGAGCCGCTCGAGCGCGTCCTGCGCCTCCTTTCGCTGCTCCTCGAGCAGCGCGGTCGGCTCGGGAAGGTATCTCGGCACTGCGTAGCTCATCGGCTCGATAACGTGCACGAAGACGACCTCGGCCTGATGCTGCCGGGCTAGATCGATCGCGTAATCGACGGCCTTGAGCGAGGGGCGCGAAAAGTCGGTCGGCACCAGGATGCGCTTGATCTGCATGACGCGAGAACCCTCCCTTCGAGCGACTGACGAGGTCAGGCGCGGCATAGCCAACCAAATCACGATACGCGGCGCAAAACGATGCGTCTACGCGCGAACGGCCGGGGCCGCGAGCCGCCAGCGCAACGCATCGTAAGTCAGGCCCCGACTGTGGTAATTCTTTTGCAGGAGGAACTGAAAGAGGCAGCAGAGATGCGCACGTATCCAGGCAGAGCAATCGTCATTTTGGTTGTGGCTCTGGCGCTCGAAGGTTGCGCAACCACCAACCAGAAAATCAATGTCTCGGTTTCGCAGATGGGACCGTATCTGGCGTCGAAGGGGCCCGGATGCGACATGCCGGTCTTCACCAAGTGGCCAAAACATCACTTCAAGGAACTGGCCATCGTGGAAGGATGGGCACCCTCAGCGGCGAAGGGGCAGGAACTGGTCCGCAAACTCAAGGATTCGGCCTGCGAGATGGGCGCCGACGCGCTTCTCGTTACGGCGAGCGAAGACCAGAAAGCCAATCCTCAGAACTCAATCGAAGTGGCCGACCGGATTCAGGACGAGGCTGACCAAACCGCCGATGAAACCGTCGACCAACAGTTCGTCGACACGTACAGGGCGGTCTATAACGGCCACGGGCTACAGGGCACGCCCGGACACGGCGGTTTGTACATGGACACCTACGCCATCAAGTTCGTGCAGCCCAAGCAGGATGAGTGAACGAGTTCCGCCGAACGGAAGCGTCTCGTTCGGGGATCCGCAGGGAAGATTTCGCCATGCGTCGGCAATCCGTGCAGTCCGACGCAACAACCAGGACCAGCGCGGAATCGCTGGCGATACCTTGCGTCTGAGATCGGCGCAAGTTCACAGCAAGGGTCTTGCGACATCGGCGCACACAAGCGGAGACTTGCGCGCGCCGAGCCTATATTAAACAATCCTGTTCTCCGCCGCGGAGAGGTGGCCGAGTGGTCGAAGGCAC
>JAJYMR010000107.1 GCA_021786815.1 Deltaproteobacteria bacterium | reverse complement strand
CGCCCCATCCTCTGGGCAGGTTCATCTTGAGTTCGAAAAATCGCTGGTTGAGTGAGCGTATCTCAGCAGTCACCCGAACGCCGTCGCGTTCGATACTGGCGCGCCCAAAGCCGGTCATGCTTAACATCTGACGTTCAGTTCCTTCCTTCGTTGGGTCCCTGTCTCGCAAGGCATGCGCGGTAAAGGGCAACCGTCCTTCGCGCCATCGCCGCAATCGAAAATTGCGCGCATACGCGCTCACGCGCCGCCGCGCCGAGCCGGCGTCGTTCCTGCTCGTCGCGCAGGCGGCTTATCGCCTTTGCGATCGCGTGGCTATCAGCCGGCGGGACGAGAAGCCCGCTTACGCCGTCCTCGATTACGTCAGTCACGCCGCCCGAAGCGCTGGCGACAACCGCCAGGCCCGAGGCCATCGCTTCCAGCATCGCGACGCCAAGGCCCTCCTTGAGCGAGGGAAACACGAACACGTCCAGCGCCGCAAGCAGATGGCTTGAGTCCTCCACCTGTCCGAGCATCCGCACCCGGCCTGAAATAGCGCGCCGCTCGGCAATCTTCGAAAGCTCTCCGGCAAGCGAGCCTTTGCCCGCGATCAGGCATACGACACGCGGCGAGCCGGGCTCCGCGCCGAGCGCCGCGAGCGCTTCGAGCAGGTAGCGATGGCCTTTTCGCTCTTCGAGGGCGCCGACCGTGCCCACCGCGAATTCATCGGACGCGATACCGAAACGCTCGCGCGCGATGCGTCTTTCGTCAGCCCCTGGGGGACGAAACCGCTCGCAATCGACGCCCGAGGGAATAATAACCACGCGGTCGGGACTTACGCCCGCGGCTTCGAGCGCGCGCGCCACGGGAACCGAGATCGCCGCGACTGCATCAACCGCGCGATTGTAAAGATAAGGCGCGAACAGGCGGTTCGGTCGGTAATCCATCCGCCGCGTGACGACCATCGCGCGCGCCATCCCGCCCACCATCGGCGCCATCGAATGCGCCCTCGACGTATGGAAATGCACGACGTCGTGGCGGCCCTGGGCAAGTATCGCGCGAAGCCTGAACGCGGCACCCAGGTCCAAGGCGTTTCGAATCGAAAGCGCATGACATACGACACCCGCAGCCGTGGCTCGCGCGTAAAGCTCTCCGCGCGGGTCGCAGGCAAGCTCTGCGTCGTGTCCCGCGCGAAGCAGTTCCAGCGTGAGTCCGAGAACCTGGGTTTCGCCGCCGGCAAAGCCAAGCTCGGGATCGACCCCGAGAACGCGAAGCGGACCTTCCACGGCGTCGCGCGTGCGCGAGTCGGCGGGACTATCGTCCTGGTTGTCGTCGGCGGTCCGTTCGAGCATCGTGGTCCAGCGGCGCGCTCGGCTCAGTCAAGAAGCCTGTAGTACAGGATCGCGGCGAGCGCGGTTACCGCGTCGCGCCATCCGATTTTCTTTCCCTCTTCGTACGTGCGTCCGGAATAGGAGACGGGCACCTCGTAGATACGCCATCCGGCCCGCGCCGCCTTGCTCGTGATCTCGGGCTCGAAGGTAAAGCGATTGGCGCTCAACTTGAGCTCTATCAGCTTTTCGCGCAGGAATGCCTTCATGCCGGTTTCCATGTCGCTCAGGTTGAGGTCGCTTACCATGTTCGAGACAAGCGTTATCAATCGGTTGCCCACGTAGTGCCAGAAAAAGAGCACGCGATGAGGCCCGCCGAGGAAGCGCGACCCGTACACCATATCGGCCCGTCCGTCGAGCAGCGGCTCTATCATGCGATGGTAGTCCCTGGGATCGTATTCCAGGTCGGCATCCTGAACGAAAACGTACGGGTTGCTTGTGGCGGCGAAGCCGAGCCTGAGCGCCGCGCCTTTGCCGCGATTTTTTGCGTGGTAGAGGACCTTGACCCTGGGATGTTCGAACGTGCGCAGGAATTCGCGCGTCCCGTCGGTCGAAGCGTCATCCACCACGATAATCTCCGCGTCGAATCCGCAGTTGAGGACCCGATCCATCACCTGGCCGACGGTCTTTACCTCGTTGTAAACAGGAATCACCACCGAGATTTTCACCGGCTCATGGTCCATCAGCTCCCTCCTGCTCTTCGCTCTTCCATCACTGCACCAGAGGCGAATTTGGAGTCCATACGGACCTGGTCACGATTGAGACGCGCCTGAAGCATTCGGGACACAAGCCTGAGCGCACGGCGACGCTCAAGGCCCATCTCGTCCGCATACGCGGCGAGCACGCGCACGCGATCGGTGCGCGAAAGCCCGGGGATATCAAACCGCCCGAGTTGCACCAGGTTGCGCATCCGATGGCGTTCAACGGCGAGGACCCTGCGCCGACGGGTCCGCTCGTGATCGATGAATCCGAAACGCGGCGGGGAAACGGAAGTTACCAGCACGTTGTATGGAGTGAGGTCACCGTGGATGTATCCGAGACGATGGAGCCGGGCGATCTCGCGCCCCAGCGCCCGCAGGATTTCGCGCCGCGTGGCTCGCTCGGTATTCGAGCGGCGGTCCACGTAGTACGACACCAACCGGCCGGGCAAGCCTTCGATTGCGACAAGTTCCCGCCCGGCGCGGCGGTCGTATCCGGCGAGCAGCACGCGCGGCGCGTCAATTCCCTTGCGCCGAAGCGACGCGACCACCCGGACCAGATGGCCAACGACTGTCCCGCGCCATGCCCTTTTGAGCAGGCCCGCAGCGCCCGAGGGAGCGTCGAGAACCTTGAGGAAAACTATCTGGATATTGGAAGCCAGAGGCTCGCCCGCGAACTCGAGCCGATACGAGGTCGCATGACGCGAGCGTCTGAGCGGCTCGCCGCGCCTGCCCGAGACGGCGTCGAGCACGACTTCGACCAATCGCTCGCGGGACTGGCCGCCCAGCGCCTGTTCGGGAAACACGAATCGCCATCCCGAACGCTCCAGGTACTCGCTTGGCGGCTCCCGGGTCATGAAGGATTTCCGGCACTCGTGCGCGGGTGGGCCGCGAACGCTTCACCGCCGTCAACGGTTCTTCCCGCCCGCTCGCGCAGGGCAGATTTCACGGCCTCGATTACGCCCTCAGGACTTATCCGATGCATGCACTCGCGCCCGATCGGGCATCGCCTGAGGTAACACGGATGGCACGGGATTTCGCCGCGCAGCGCGAATCGCTCGAAACCCCAAGGCGCGGAACGAGTGGGCGACGTCGAACCCCACAGCGACACGACCGGGCACCCGGTTGCCGCCGCGATATGCATCGGCCCCGAATCCGGCCCGAACGCCGCCGCGCACTCGGGAAAAATCGCGACAAGGTCGCGAAGCGAGGTGCGGCCCGCAAGGTCGAGCATCGGAGCGCCCCGCATCTCGGCGGCGACCGCACGCGCGAGCGCCGCGTCGTCGGGGCCTCCGAGCAGCACCGGGAAAAGCCCCGGACCGGAGCCGTTTGCGGATGCGAGCCCGCGAATAACCGCCGCTATCGACTCGGGAAAATAAATCCGGCTCGGCCATGAGGAGCCAAGGATCACGCCAAGAATCGGCCGCGGCGCGTCGCCGAGCAGCTCGCGCGCGCGGATACGCTCCCGCTCCGTGGCGGCGAGGCCGAATTCAATCGGGCACGGCGCGAGACCCAGCGCGTCGCCGAATGCCTGGTACTGGAGCAGCTTGAGGCTCATCTCGGTCTGCGGCTCTATCTGGCGCGTGGAGAAAAGATGGTTCAGCTCCTTGGTGTTCGCCGCGGAAAAACCGATACGCTCGGGCGCTCCCGAGTAGCGCGAGATCACACCGCTTTTCAGGATACGCTGAAGGTCGAGAACGAGATCGAATCGCCCCTCGCGCACCTTGGAAAGAAACGGAAATACCGAATACGGGACGCGCGTCCTGTCGAACAGGATGATCTCGTCGAGCCAGGGATGATTGCGAAGAACCGGCTCCGATTTCGGCTCGACCGCCCACGCAATGTGCGCCGACGGCCATCCGCGGCGGATTCGCCCGAGAAGCGGAAGCGCGCGCACCACGTCGCCAATCGCGCCGAGCAGAACGATGAGCACGCGTTTCGCAGCGGGCGCGTCGCCGGCATCGCCTGTTTTAGCGTCGGCCATCAAGGCAAACCCGCGGATTCTCTCCCATCAGGCGATGATAACCGTGCAAAGACCCGCCGAAAAGCGGGCGAGGGTGCCCAAGGTGCGTCCTTCACAGGCGCCGCAGGAGCTTTTCGGCAGCGCTGAAATCAGGGCGGATTGCGACCCCCTTCATCGCAATCTCCGCGCCTGCATCAGACCCCTCAATAATATAAGCGGCGCGCACTGCTCCTACGACGTCAGCGCGCGCCGCCGTTTCATTTCAGATGACGCAGACGCGATATTACGCGGCCAGTCTTGCCGCCATCCTGCCCTCGACCATGTGCCTGATCATCCGCCGGGTCCGTTCGACGAATGCGAGTTTGTCCGCCAGGCAACTCTCGAGCAGCACGCCGACGCCGTAGTGACCGGTCATGTCGGCGGCCGCGATCAGCGCCACATATTCTCCGATTCGCAGGTGAGCGAGGTGATTAGCCTTGGCCAGGACGAAGAGGTGCTTCGCAGCCGGAGACTCGATTTGAGTCAGTTCCTTGCGGAAGTCTTCAAGGAATGTCTCCTGGAGGCGTCCGCTGGTCTTTACCGGCTGCGCGCCGATTAGCTTGAAGCACTGATCGAGTTTCTCGTTAACCCGCTGCGACGCGAACACTCGCGCCTCGAGGGCCTCCTTGATGTCGGGATTTTCCGCGACCTGACTGAGCTCCTGAAAGATCTTGGTGGTCCGCTCCGAGGCCTGTCGCACGTCGCTGAGCAACCACACGAATACTTCCTTGGGATCCTTTATGCTCATGCCAAAACTCCTCTGCGATTTTTCTTTGAGATGTACTACGCCACCTGAAAGCTGACCGGTTAAGCAGCCCCGATGCCAACATTCAGGGATGCGTTCAGGGATGTTGCACTCCGGATTGTGAAGAGGAGCAGACGGCGCGCGCAGCGAAAGGCCAAACCGATCTCGCTCGGCGATAAATTTTTGCGCAACGATTAGCTTCGCGCGTTCACGAAACGATCGGGCAGATTACGGCAGAAATACGCGTCTCCTCGATTTTGCGGCAGTTGATTCCCGCGGAAGCAGTGGGCGTTAGGCGTCTGTCTCGCCCGGAGACAAACCGGATCTGTCCCACCACCCCGCAGAGAAGTGCGGCCACGCGAGCGTCGGGTGCCGGGTGGCTACAAGAAACGGGGGTTTGATAAATCATGCCCCGGTGCCACCGATTGCTTCCGGAACGCCGCAGAGGCAGGCGCGGACGAACCGGATGCGGCGCCTGGAGAAAATCCGGTGAGGCGTTCCGGAGCTTCGACCGCAATCGCCCGCATCTTGCTCCTGCTCGCCATCTGCGCGTCGCCCCCGACGTTGCACGCTCAGACGGCTTCCGAAGAGCTCAAGCTGGAAGAGGAGTTCACGGACCCGCTGACCACCCTGCCCCAGTTGACCGTGCGCGACGCTTACACGCCCGCGATGTACGGCACTGACCTGGAGGCGAATGACCTGATCGTAAGGCCGATCATTCCGCGCATCCCTCCCCAGACGTTGCTTCCTTTTTTCCAGTTGATCAGGCCCACCTTCAGGCTCGCAACGCTTCCGTCTCCGACAGGCGGCACGATCACGGGGTTCGGCGATTTGCCCGTGTTCGATATCGCGGTGCTGCCATGGCCGGACAGAAAGAAAACCGGAGTCCTGCTCGGCGTCGGTCCGGCGCTCGTGTTCCCGACGGCGAACGAAAGAAGTCTCGGCCAAGGCGCTTGGCAGGCGGGTCCCGCATTCGGCGCCGCTTACACGGGCATTCCGGGTCTGCTGGTCGGAGTGATCGTTCAGAATCCGATTTCGTTCGCGTACACGTCGCCGGATCGGCCGCCCCAGAACACGCTTCAAGTCCAACCGATACTCGCGGTTCACCTCTATGACGGATGGTACCTGCGATCGGCCGAGGCGACCTGGACGATCGGATGGCATCATAATACGCCGACGATGATACCGCTCAGCCTCGGACTCGGCCGAACTTTCGTGCGCGCGGGACTTCCGCCGATGAGCTTTTTCGTGACGGGAGAATGGATGGTCTATCGGCAGTTCGCGCCTGTCGCGCCTCAGACGACGATCAACTTCGGCATGACCGTCGCGTTTCCTCAATTCAGGGATTGGCTGGTCCGGAGCGCGACGCGTTAATCCCGCGCGCGGCCGGAACTATCGGCTCATCCGACCGCGCCATCGCGCGTAGTGCGAGGCCCGTGAAACTCCGGCTCACCGCCGGGATAGAACATACCTGATAAATAGTTCTTTCGAGGCGCACAGCCCCAAGCGACGGCATCGACCCGTCCGGGCTCCTCTTGGGAGCCGGCAGCGCAATCCGGGTGCAGGCGGTCAGTCCCACACCGACGCCGCCGCTAATCAGCGTGTTGCAATACGATGCGGACGCTAGCTACGGTTGCCCTAATCGAGCGTGACAACAAAAGAACTCCGGCTTGGGAGGGAGTCCACGCAATTCAGTTTGCGAACTTCCTTAGGCGATCTCTTCTGGCTCTGAACGGCGGTGTGTTGGGTACCAAACAGCTAACTTTGCCCGGACAAAGGAGACCGTAATGGCATCAGGTAAAGCGATCGGGGAATTTTCATTGAAGATCGTCAATGTCGTTCTCGAGGCCGGACCCGCCGGGAGCATCCTCAACAAGGTAAATCTTGAAGGAACGGCGACCGGCTTTGGAGCGATCTTCGAAACCGCGACGTTCATCGGCGGCCCAAAGGACGGGACCTTCAGTGAGGTCGGGGTCGCATACCTCGACACCGGCGAGGCTCTGAGCGGTATCGGTCGGGGCACCTACGAGAGCAACGGGAAACATCGGTGGAAGACCTCAAGCACCATGGAGATCTCCGACGGCCGCCGAATTGCCGCCACAGGCGAGATAGATTTGGCTTCACGGACGTGGAAGGGAACACTGACTGAGTAACGCACCGGCTGCGGTCGCCGTTCCCGCGTCGGGACATCGTATTCGGATAGTCAAGTGCGGCGCTACGTCATCGAATTGTCGCAGCGCCGCCCCCTTGTTCGAGCTGCGAAGCGCGAACGCTGCGCTCGGGCGCTCAAACCAGAAACCTGTTCCGGTATTGCGGCTGGCATCGCAACTTGACGCGGCGGGCGTGGGCGATTGCATTCGGCTGTTATTGGGATGTCGCGACGGGGGTAGGAGCAGCCGCGGGGGAAGGTGAAGCGGTTGGTGCAGGCGTGGGTGCCGCAGAAGCAGAGGCTGCCGCGGTCGGCGTCGATGCCGCCGAGGCAGACGCCGTGGCTGCAGGTTTCTCGGCCGTGGCGGGAGATGCGTTGGTTGTCGCCGACGGCGCCGATGTTGATGCGGCAGCCGCAGTCAGCAAGTGGGCATTAATCTTGTCGGGTACGATCTTGTACGCGGCGCCTGTTTCGAATTCACCGAAATACAGCAGAATGACTGGTGGAACTATGACCGCCGGAATCAAATAGGGCACCCATGCGCCGGGGTTTGACGCAGTTTCAGTCGTGATTTTGTACGTTATGTATCCGGATTTCTGAATCTGGATTTTGTGGTCATGCTTACGGCTCAGTTTCACGGTGAGTGGCGTGTCTCCCGCCGGCTTTCCATCGACGGTCACGCTCGCTCCCGCCGGATCGCTCGCCACCGGAATATTTTCGCTCGTGCCGTAAACCGCCGTCGCGCAACCGGACGCGGCTGCGACGGCCGCCGAGAGCATCACGGCGAGGGCTCCGCGCGCGAATGTCATCGGAGCGCGTTCTCCAGCTTCGGGTCTGCCAGCGCGGCCTTGACCGCCTCGTCGGCGGCGACCGCGATGACCGAGCCCCCGCCCACCGCGGGCTTCCCGCTGTGAGCACCGGAATAGCTGTCGGCGAAAATCATCTTGTGCGGAGGGGCATAGACCTGGACGGCGATAGCGATCGAAGATCCTGCATCGATCCAGACAGGAAAGCCGTATGTGGCGGACTGCAGTGTTATGACAACGATCTTGTACGGTTGTGCAAGCGAGGCTTTGGCGGGATCGAGCGCCACTACGGGGTCGAACCCGCGTTCGGCCAGTCCATTGCGGAATTCGTGATCGATATAGCTCAGCAGGTTGGGTCCCGCCAGTAAATCGGTTCGAAGCCAGCCGGGACCGAGCGATCCTGCAACGCTGCTCGCCCGGGAGTCCTCGACTCGCGCAACGCCGATTTTCGTCGCGCCGGCGTGCGGCTCACGGAGCGGAACATCGGGAAACCCGGAGTTTACTTTTGCGGTCGCGCAGCCCGCGAGCGAGAGCACTACAGCGAGCAGCACGCAAAGCCTCGCCAAGTGTCCCCCTTTACGCATCGTCAGGATGCACTGAATTTCGCACTCGCAGTTATCACCGTCAATCGCGCCTCTCTTGTTTCTCGTCTCGCGAAGGCGACGGCAGGAAAGGTAGCGAACCGTCATCGCAGGGCCTTCTCAAACTGCGGGTCCGCAAACGCCGACGAAACGGCCTCGTCGGCCGCCGGCGCGACCAGATCACCCGCGGCTACTCCCGTTTTGATCATGTGGGCTCGCGCGGACGAATTGCCGGTAAAATCCCTGGAGTAAATCAGTTTACTCGCGGGCGAATATACCTTAACCGCAATCCCGATCGTGCTCTCGGCAGCCCCGGATAGCATCCCCGACCAACTGAACCTGGCCGACCGCAGCGTGACCACAAGGACCTTGTAGGGCTGCTTGACGGAAGTTTTGGCGGGATCCAGAGCCTCGACGGGATCAAAGCCCCAGTCAGTCAGGCCGTTGCGGAATTTACGCTCAATATAATTCCCGAGTTCGGGACCCGCGAGAAGTTCGGCTCTTCCCCGCATGCCGATCACCTGACTGGCGCGGGAATCTTCCGCCTGGGCCACGCCGATTACCAGCGCACCGCTCTTCGGCTTCTGGAGATGGACCTCGGGAAACCCGGTATTCCACTGAGGTGTCGCGCAACCGGCGACCAGGAGCATTACCGCCGCCGGCAACCATAGCCACACCTTTCGCCCCCCTGAAGTATGCATGCGCTACATTTCTCACCCGCACAGTTAACCTGAAGTTTCCACATTGGCGGGTGCGGGTTCGCCAAAGCTATCAAAAATCTGCCCAACGCTCACGTGCCGATGGGCATTTTTCTCTCCACGGAAGCCCGGTGGCCGGACTCGCGATGATTGGCCGAAGCGGGGCGCCCGGCTGAGGAAATGAAAACGCCCGCAGGCTTTTCGGCCACGGGCGTTTTGCATTTCAGCTAGCTGTCTGTTGAGTTTGCCGCCGGGTCAGCGGTCGCATTCGCCGCCGATCATGTTGAGCATGCCGAAGGTCGTGATGATGTCGGCGATCATGTGCCCGATGAGTATCTTGTTCAGCGCGCCCATCGCGATAAAGCACGGCGGCCTCACGCGCACCCGATACGGCCGGCCGCTTCCGTCGCTCACCACGTAGAAGCCAAGTTCGCCGTTTGCGCCCTCGACCGCCTGATAGACCTCGCCGGCGGGGACCTTGATGCCCTCCATGATGATCTTGAAGTGGTTCATCAGGCCTTCGATCGAGTTGTAAACCCGTTCCTTGGGCGGAAGCACCAGGCGCGGATCGTCGATCATCACGGGGCCGTCCGGCAGATGCTCCATCGCCTGCTCGATGATCCGTTTCGACTGATGCATCTCGCGAAAGCGCACATTGAACCGGTCGTAATTGTCGCCGTGCTTGCCCGTTGGGATCTCGAAATCGAAGCGGTCGTAGACCAGGTAGGGATCGGCCTTTCTGAGATCGTGAGCGACGCCGGTCGCGCGCAGCAGCGGGCCGGTTATCCCGTAGGAGATCGCGTCGGCCGACGACAGCATGCCCACGCCCGACATCCGATCGATGAACACGCGGTTGCGCGACAGCAGTTGGTCGCAATCCGAGAGGACCGAGTCGAGATTTTTGAGCGCGTTCGCGAGCCGGTCATTGAAGTCATCGGGCAGGTCATGGGCAAGGCCACCGACACGACACCAGGTGACCGTAAGTCGCGCTCCGGTTACGGCCTCAACCAGATCGTAGAGAAGTTCGCGCGCCTCGAGCGTGTAGAATGCGACCGTCTGCGCACCGGCCTCGGCAGCCGCCATCCCGAGACACGTAAGATGGTCGGTGATGCGCGAGACCTCGCTCATGATGACGCGCAGGTACTTGCATCGCTCCGTCACCTCGACGTCGCAAAGCTTTTCGACCGCGAGCGCGAAGCCGACGTTGTTGATCACCGGCGAGGCGTAGTTGAGGCGATCCGTGTAGGGGAAGCACTGGGTCCAGGTTCCCTGCTCGCACATCTTCTCGAAGGCGCGATGGAGATAGCCGACCTCGACGTCGCAGTCGGCGATATGCTCGCCGTCGAGCTTCAGGTTGAACTTGACGGTGCCGTGCGAGGCGGGATGCGACGGCCCCATCTGGAGTTGCATTATCTCTTCGGCCGGGTCCGCGGCCTCTAGCTTCTGCTGCCAACGTGCCGGAAGTGCCATTTATGCGCCTATAACGAGACCATCTGTCGCCCGATAATGGTCATCGGGACGGATGTAGCGGGTTCACGATCGGATCGGTCTCGGGAACGATCGGATGCCGCTGCTGGTAGGGGTAGTCCTTGCGCAGCGGATGGCCCTTGAATGAATCGTAGAGCAGGATGCGGCGCAGATCGGGATGACCCCGGAAGTCGATTCCGAACATGTCGTAGCACTCGCGTTCGAGCCAGTCCGCCGACTTCCACAGCGCCGTCATGCTCGAAACCCACGCGTCGCCCTCGGGCACCATAACCTTGACGCGCAGCCGATGACCGCACGACATCGACTTCAGATGATAAACCACGTCGAAGCGCGGCTCGCGTCCGAGCCGGTCCACCGCGGTCACATCGATCAGGAACTCGAAACCGAAGTCCGCCTCGTCACGAAGCGCGCGCATGATATCCAGTGCGCGCTCGCGGCCGACGACGATCGTGTCGTTGCCGTGCTCGCTGTGTGAGTCGAGAATATCGGCGCCAAAGCGTTGTTTGAGTTTGTCGGTAAGCATCGTTTTCGTTCCAGGCTGCGGGCCGGCCCGTCAAAAGGCGTCGCGCCCGCAAACGGCGAAACCCTTCGCCGCGCGGGAATCAATCCCAGTCAAGCGCCCCGCGTTCCCACGCGTATATCAGTCCGACGAAAAGAATCGCGATGAAGATCAATGCCTCGACGAAGCCGAACATCCCGAGCTTTCTCAACTCCACCGCCCACGGATAAAGGAAGATGATTTCGACGTCGAAAACCAGGAACAGCAGCGCGGTCAGGTAGAACCGAACCGAAAAACGTCCCCACGCGCTGCCGCTCGGCGGATTGCCGCACTCGAAGGCCTCGCCCTTCACCGCCGAAGGCCGCTTGGGCCCGAGGGTGCTGTGGATGGTCACCATCACGCCGACGATCACACCCGCCACAACCAGCGTCACTACGATAGGAAGCCAGATCTCCATCCGATTTCTTCCGCGATACGAGCCAAAATTCTCTCTCTATCCATACCCGACCTGAGAGTCCCTAAACAAGCTTCCAATTCCTTCCAAACAGCGTCCAGCCCTTCATTCTGCAGAAATTCAGACCAAATTTGGAGGATAATCCGGCCCACGCTCAGGCAGCGTTGGGACCGTCTCAATCGGCTGACTACAGCTTCCGCTTCCCGGGAGAAAAGTGGAAGGCGCGGGCACCAGCCTATAGAATCCTCGGGCGTGAATCCGAAGTGCGAAGATGGCGCACTGGCGTGGGCGTCGTCGGCAATCGCGGCCAAATGGCGCGACGCCGAGGCGCTCTCCCAGACCCCGCTCAAGGGCGACGCGTCCGCGCGCCGCTTCTGGCGTATCGCGCTTGCGCGCCGCAGGAAACAGACGCCGGAAAGCGTGATCGTCGTCGATCTAGGGCCCGACGATTTACCGATGTACGCGCGCGCGCTCGGGCTCTACCCCAAATCGATGCGCGAACCGCCGTGGGTCAACGTGCACCGCTTTCTAAAGTCGTTCGACGTGCCGGTGCCGGAGCTGTACGCATGGTCGGCGGCCGAGCGCGCGCTGCTGGTCGAGGACGTCGGCTCGACGGCGCTCGCTGACGCCGCGCGCTCCGGGGACGCGGCCGATCTCTACCGTGACGCTGTTCGCGAGCTGGTCCGCATTCACGCCGAGGGAACGCAAAGGCGTGACGCGCGATGCGTCGCGTTCAGCGTCGCCTACGACGAGCGGCTGTTCGCGTGGGAGATGGAGCAGTTCGTCGAATACGGGCTTGCCGAGGTTGCGCAGGGCGCTGACCCGCACGCGCTGCGAGACGACGTCGCGCAACTGGCGCGCCGGCTTGGCCGGCTGCCCCGCGTTTTCTCCCATCGCGACTTCCACGGCAACAATCTCTTCGTGCAGGACAACGGCCGCGTCCGCATCATCGACTTCCAGGACGCGCTGATGGCGCCGGCGGCGCAGGATCTCGCGGTCCTGCTCACCACGCGCGACGCCGCGGAGCTGATAACCCCCGCAATCGAAAGCCGGCTCCTCGATTTCTATTACGCCGGCCGGATGCGCGCAGGCGGGCTTGCGCTCTCGTACGAGGAATTTCTCGCAAGCTACAGGCTTTGCGTCCTGCAGCACGCGCTCAAGGTGATCGGGCGCTTTATCTATCTGGAACGGCACGGAACCGCCGGCTACGCGCGCTATGTACCGTACGCGCTTGCGCAGGCGCGAAGGATGCTCTCCAGGATGAGCGACGAGTTTCCGCGCCTTGCCGGGGCGCTGGCCGCGTAGGATACGGATGCGATCGCGATGAAGGCTCTTGTTCTCGCGGCGGGACTCGGCGAACGGGTCAGGCCGCTCACCGAAAGCGTACCCAAGCCGATGCTCGAAGTCGGCGGACGCCCGCTAATCCATTATCCGCTCCTGATGCTCAAGCGCGCGGGCATAAGCACGGTCGTAATCAACGTGCATCACCTGGCCGGCGAGATTCAGAAGCGGCTTGGCGACGGCTCCTCGCTCGGGCTTGAGATAATCTATTCACCCGAACCCACACTGCTCGGCACCGGCGGCCCGCTCAACGCGCTGCGCGACTTCCTGGGCGACGGAACTTTCGCCGTCGCCAACAGCGACAGTATCAGCGACCTCGATGTCGGCGCGATGCTCCGGTTCCATCGCGAACGCGGCGCGCTCGCGACGCTTGGGCTCTACCGTCCCGACAACCTGGAGACCTATAGCCGTATCGAGATTGATTCCGACTCGCGCGTGCGGCGGATACGCCTGCTGAAGAGCCGCGCGCCCGTATCGTTTGACGATTATCCGGCCGAATTGAAGGACTGCGATCCCGCCACGCTCTCGCCCTGGATGTATTGTGGCGCGTGGGTGGCGGAGCCTGCCGTGCTCGACCTTATTCCCAGGTCAGCGCCGTGGAGCCTGATGACGGGTCTTTTCGGCCCGATGGTTGCTCAGGGGCTGCCCGTTTTCGGCTATGCGCATCGCGGATACTTCGGAACCGTGGACGATCTTGAAAGCTATCAGGCGCTGGTCTCGGAGTTCGAGACTTCGCCGCCCCGGCTGCCTTATCTCGATCGAAAATAGACCCCGCGCGGCGACACACCTGCCGCGCCCATCGCGCCTTTCGCACCGGCGCCGTCGAGGCGTCAGATCTCCAGCGCCTCGCGAAGCTCGCGCCCGGCCACGCCGCCGCTGCTGAGGGACAAATTCAATCTGCCCAGGCGCTTGAGCCCGGCAAGTCCCGCGCCAAGCGAGACAAGGTTTATCGCGACAACCAGCCAGAAAATGATCCAGGCGACCATCCTTGCGAACCAGGTCGTATCGCCCATGCAGATCGCCGTCAGCCACGCGCCGAGCGGCGACCCGGCCATCCCCGCGACGTGCAGCGCAATCCGCCCCCATCGCGGCGCGGCCAGGAATTCGCCGTAGCGCATCTTGAAGCGCGGCTCGAATCCCCACAGGTAGGCGTACTCGTAGTCGATTCCGACCGCGTAGCCGACGGCGACCTTGAGCAGCGGCTCGAAGCTCGCAACCCACACGAGCGCGGCCAGTATCCCGAACAGGTTCGACTCGCGCTGCACCGCAAGCACAAGGAAGATCGCGCCCATCAGCGCGGCGAGCCCCTCGAGCACGAGCGCGGTGCCGACCGGAAGCGTGTGGCGTCCGTCGCGCAGATGGAGCTCCCTGCTTACCCGCGAGATATCCTCGGCGAGCGAGGCGCGCTCCTGGCGCGGCAGCCCGCGTGCATCCTGGAGCAGCGCCTCCCACGGTCCTGGCCGATAGCGGCCCTCTTGAACCTGGCGCTCAATTTCGAGCGCCCGGTTGCGAATCTCCTCGCGCGCGGCAGCCACCGATTGCATCTGCCCGCACCTCCTCCCGCTCCGGCCTACAGGCCAAACAGCGCGGCCGCAAGGAAGGCCAGAATCGACAATGCGCCAAATTCCAGGTGAACCTGTATCGAACGGAACAGCGCCAGGTTGAGCCTCTTGGGCTCGGTCTCCCGCCTCACTATTCCAAGCTGCGAGCGAACCCGCGGCAGCGTCAGCATCACAAGAAGCATCGTCCACGGCATCTCGCGAGCCAAGACCGCAACGAGGGTCGTCAGGTAGGCGGCCGCGTCCAGCGCGATCAGTTCCATCGTCGCGCCCTTGCGCCCGAGCGCGCTTGCGAGCGTGCGCTTTCCATGGACAGGGTCGCTCTCGATATCGCGAATATTGTTGGTATGGAGAATGCCCGCGACCAGAAACCCGAGCGGAATCGACGCCCATAGCGCCGTCCACGAGAAGGAAAACGCCATCACGTAGTACGCGCCCACCACGATCGCCGGCCCCATGAACAAAAAGACCGTGAGTTCGCCGAGTCCCGCGTATCCAAGGGCAACCGGCGCCGCCGTGTAGAAGTATCCGGCCGCGACGCTCAAAAGCCCGATTGCGAGAATCGGCCATCCGCACAGATAGACCAGTATCAGCCCGAGCACCGAGCCGAGCGCGAACGCGGTGATTCCGCCCCACCATACCTGGATCGGTTCGAGCAAGCCGCGCTGGATCACCATGCTCGGTCCGAGCGATTCGGACGTGTCGGCGCCGCTCAGATAATCGTAGTAGTCGTTGACCAGGTTGGTCCCCGCCTGTATCGCCATCGCGCCCACCAGCGCGAGCACGAGCCGGCCGGCCGCGAAGTGGCCGGCGCGCACGGCGACCGCCGTCCCGAGCAGCACCGGGACGACCGCGGCCGTGAGCGACCAGGGCCGAATCGCCTGAAACCAGATTGCGAACGCGCCCGGTCGCGCTCCTCCGCCTCGGGAAATGGCCTCAGCGTCCGCCATGTGCCTCTAGATTACGACCTGTTTCTCCCGGAGTCGCGCGATTTCGTCAGCCGAGTAACCGAGCAGTCCCGAAAGCACTTCGTCCGTATGCTCGCCGATTGTGGGCGAGGGCCGGTAATCGGGCTCCATCGCGCTGAACCCGACCGGCAGCACCGGGACCACACGGCGCCCGCTCTCCCCATGCTCCAATTCGACCAGCATCCCGGATGCGAGGAAAGCCCCGTCGTGCATCAGTTCGACCGGTCCATAGACCGGTCCCGTGGCGATACCGTGCTCGCGAAGACTCGCCACCAGCTCGTCGCGCTCGAAGGTCTTCGTGCGCGCGGCGATTTCGGCCTCGAGCGCGTCGAGGTTGGCAAGCCGCTGGGCGAGCCTCGTGAAGCGGCGGTCGGCCGCGAGGGCCGGTGCGCCCAGCACTTCGCACAGCGCGCCGAACTCCTCTTCGGTGGCGATTGCAATCGCTATCCAGCGATCGTCTCCCTTGGCCGGAAACACGCCGTGCGGCGCCATCGATTCCGCCCGGTTGCCGATCGGACCGTGCTCGCGCCAGTTGAGGAAGTACTCCATCATCGCCTCGGGCAGCATCGCGGTCACCGTCTCCGCCATCGAGAGATCGAGGTACTGGCCTTCGCCGGTGCGCTCGCGATAGTGCAGCGCCGCGAGCATGAAGAACGTCATCGCGACGCCCACCGCGAAATCGGGCCACGTGCCGCCGATCCCGCACGGAAACCCGTCGGGATAGCCCGTGAGATGGCACATCCCGGCGAACGCCTGGGTGGTCGGACCAAAGCCGACCGTGTTCGCGTAGGGGCCGGTCTGACCGAGCGGCGTGCCGGAAAGCATTATGAGGTCGGGCTTGACCTTGCGCAGGTTCTCGTAGGAAAGCCCGAACTTTTTCATGTTGCCGACGGTGAAGTTCTCGGTCACGACGTCGCTTTTGGCCACCAGCCTGTACGCGACCTCGCGGGCCTCGGGATGGGCGAGGTTGAGCACGACGCCGCGCTTGGAGAAATTTATCGAGTTGTACATCCCGCTTCGGTTGATCCCGACAAAACCGTCGGTGCCACCGAGGAAGCGGACCAGGTCCGGCGCAAGCGTGCTCTCGACCCGGATTACCTCGGCGCCGAGTGAGCCGAGCCACGCGGTCGCGTGCGGGATCGCGAAAATCCATCCGAAGTCCGCGATCCGGATTCCCTCGAACGGAAGCTGGCCCATCAGATCACCCCGTCCCTGCAAAGCGTTTCGAACTCGCTCTCCGCGAGTCCGAGCCGCTCGACGAAAATCCGCCGGTTATGCTCGCCGAGCCGTGGCGCTCCGCGGACTATCCGCCAAGGCGTCCGGCTGAACTGGCATGGCGCGCCGGGCATCCGCACCGTGCCGGCCACCGGATGCTCGTGCTCGGCGAAGAAGCCGCGCGCCTTGTAATGCGGATTCTCCGCAACCTCGCGCGGCGTGTTGACCGGAAAACACGGCACGTGCTCAGCTTGCGCTTTCAGGAAGACCTCTTGTTTCTTCTGGGTCGAGAGCCAATCGACGAGCCCGGCCTCGACCGCGTCATGGTTCGTCGCGCGCGAGGTCAGCGTCGCGAACAGTTCGTTTTCGGCCCATTCCGGGTTGCCCATGATTGTCTTGGTGCCGCGCCAGAACCTGTCGGTCAGCGGGCTGAACGAAACCCATCCGTCTTGGCACGGATAGACCCACGGCACTCCGATCTTGTCCCGGGTGCGGATACGCACGCCATACGGCGCTTCCGGCGTGTCATGCGAATACACGCCGATACTCGGCCTTATCATGCTGACCATCGAAAGCCACAGGCTTGCGTCCACGTGCTGCCCCGCGCCGGTACGCTTGCGATGAAACAGCGCGCACATCGCGGCCGCCGCCGCAGTGAATCCCGCAAGATAGTCGGCCTGGCGGCCGGCGGGCTTGAGCGGCGGCTCGTTTGGCGGGTCGGTCACCTGGTTTATCGGGGTTTCGTACCCGACACCGCTCATGTGCGTCGCGATTAGATCGCCGCCGCGCACGTCGCGGTATGGAGAATCGCTGCCGAACGACGTCAGAGATACGACGATCAGCTTGGGAAAGCGGGCGATGAGCCGGCGCCAATCGAGCCCGAGCCGCTCATTGAGCGCGGGCACGTTCGGATTCAGCAGGATATCGGCCGACGCGAGCAGGCCTGACAGAAGCCCGCGCGCTTTCTCGCTCTCAAGGTCAAGCGTAACACCAAGCTTGTTGGTGTTCAGATAGAGATGGAGCCCTCCGGTCTCGGGATCGGGGATTTCGGCCTTGAACGGTCCCTCGTGACGCTCCGAAGCGCCGACCTTGGGCGGCTCGACCTTTATCACCTCGGCTCCGAGATCGGCGAAGGCCTTCGCCGCCATCGCCGCCGACAACGTCGGCATCCGGTCGAGGCACGGAAGTTCGACGATACTTATCCCTTTCAGCGCCTGCGGCTTCCCGCTTTGTCCCTCCAAGCCTGCTCCCCCGCCGGTGTTTTGTGTTACTCGCCCCTGAGCCGGTCAAGAAGCCCCACCAGCTCGCTCATCGAGCGCATCATGTAGTCAGGACGGTACTGCGGATGGTTCGCCAGATGCTCATAGGACGCGGCTCCGGTTGCGACCGCGACCGCCGCGCCGTAGCCCGCGTTGTCCGCCGCCATCATGTCGCGCGGCTCATCGCCTACGTACATGCAGGCCTGCGGCAGCATCGCCGCCCTTATCGCCGTCTGCTTGAGGCTCACGGTCTTGTCGAGCGCGTCGAGCGAAGACGTGCTCTGCGTCACCACGTGATCGAGATGCGACGCGAGCCCGACCATCGCCAGCTTCGCGACCAGGCGCTGCGGATCGCCGGGACGGCTCGTGATGACGCCGGTCGCGTAGCCGCGGCGCTTGAGTTCCGCGAGCGTCTCGGGAACGTGCGGCAGCACCTCCAGGCGTTCGGTCTTGTCGATCTCGGTGACGAAATAGGCAAAGGCAAGTTTCGCGTAATCGATTCGAAGCGACTCCGGGAGCCCAAGCAGCATCTCGCCGCGTTCGATGGCCTCGTTGTATCGCTCGCGCGAAAGCGGCTTGCCCGCGAGCTTGTCGAGCGCCTTTCGCACCGCCAGGTACAGCGGTCCGTGGATATCGACCAGCGTTCCGTCGAGGTCGAAGAAAATTGCCTTGAAGTTGCGCCGCGACGATATTTCCTGTTGAACCAAAGTCATCTCCCGTTCTCTTTGAAGCCCGTTCGTTCGGAGCTTGTCAAGCAGGTCTGACCGAAAGCGCATGGCCGGCGAGTCCGCGCGTGGAAAACGCCTGCGGCGCATCGAAAGCGACAAGAAATCTTCCCTCCGCGCGGTTGCGAAGCTCGACGAGCGTGCCGCGCCTGCGCGCGACGGCCGCTCCAAGCGCAAGCACCGCCGCGTCGGCCTGGTCGAGCGTCACTAGCGTCTCCATCCTGGAGACGCCGGCCAGCTTTGCGAGCTTCGCGCAAATCCGCCGGCGCGCCTTAAGCGCCTCGCTCCTCCGCGCCTTGGGCGCGAGCTTGCGCCCGTCGTCGCCCGCCCAGAGCCGGAACTCCATGTCGGGATAACACTCGAAGGCGCGCATGCCGCGCATCGCAAACGCCGCGTATGTCGCGAACCCCGCGAGCATGAAACGCGTAAAGAGCTTGCCGCCGCGGTCTATCGTGGGATGCTCCATGTTTTCTGAAAAACCGGCCAGAAGCTCGCGGCCGAGCGCTGCAAGATGCGGCTTGCACGCCGGCCCACGAACGCATCGCACAAAGTACTCTACCTTTGGCGTCGGATACATCGAAAGCCTTCCCCGTCCGAGACGAGCGAACAGTCGGCGCAATGCGTCGTCGATAATCCGTCGCGAAGGCATGGGCGAGCGCGCCGTCATCGGCGTCGACGACGAGTCCGCGTCGAGCGGAGAGCGCGGCGAGTCGATTATCGCCAGCGCTCCGCGCGAAAGCTCCGGCGCCGTCTCGGCAAACCTCGCAGCCAGGGAGGCTATCGCCGTCGGCCCGCGCAGTCCCGCAAGCGCAATCCGGCGCACGCGAAGCTCGGTGCCGATGACAATCGCAAGGTCGAGAAAGTCCTCGCCTACGTCTATCCCGGCGAGCGTCGCGCCGTGGCCGACGCTGACTTTCCGGCATTCGAGCCGTAAAGAAGCAGGTATTCGCGCTTTCCGCCGATCACCTTTTTCACGTACTCGCGAGTCTCGCGATAGGTGATGTTCTCGACCCATTCGTCATCGCTTCCGGGCGAGAGAGCAAGCCACTTTTCGACCGCATGCTCGCCCGCGTTGTACGCCGCCGCCGTTTTCATCTCATCGCCGTGGAACATGACGAGCAACATTCGCAGATATGCGGCGCCAAGCTCGACGTTGAGCCGCGGGTCGTAAAGATCGAGTTGGCGCGGGTCCGCGCGCCCGCCGTCCACGGCCATCCGACGCGCCGTCACCGGCAGAAGCTGCATCAGGCCGCGCGCGTCGGACACCGAGGTTGCGCGCGGATTGAAAAGGCTCTCCTGGCGGATCAGTGCAAAGAGAAACCAGGGATCGAGCCGGCTTTTGCGCGCGGCATCGCTGACAAGCTCGCTGTATCCGCGCGGATAGCGGATTCGCTCGGCAACGTCGGAATTGAGCTGGCCGCGCCGCGCCATCCGCGAGGCCGCGACAATCGCATCATAGTACGCGCCCGAGGCAATAAATCCCGCCAGCACGAATCGGCCGAGCGAAGGCTGGTGCGTTGCGCGAACCTCCAGCGCCCAGAGTTCGCCGGGCGCAAGCGTATTCAGGCCGAGTTTTTGAAGCGCAAGCGCGCGCTCCAGATGGAACTGCGCGGCGCCCGAGACGACGGGCTCCGGATCGAGCTTCGGAAGTTCGGCCACCGAGGCCGGCAGAAACGGCCTCGGCGCGCCGACCCGCCGTGCGGCCAGCGCCGGATAGTAGTTGCTCCCAACGCTCTCGGACAGCGCCTTGAAAATCCGCCGCGCCTGCTCGCGGTCACCCGACTCTTCGAGCGAGCGCGCCCGCCAATAGGTGAACATGTCGCGCTCCGAGGCGCTTCGCGTCCTTGAGCGTATCGCCTCGAAGTTCGCGGCGGCAAGCTTGTAGCGCCCGGTCATGTAGTACATCCACGGCGCACGGAACCGCGCTTCGCTGCCCGCCTCGCTGTACGGATAACGGCGCATCAGCCGCAAGTACTCGGCGCGCGCCAGGTCGAATTTTTTCTCTTCCTCGAAAATCCGCCCGATCCGGAGCATCGCGGCTGGCGCCAGGGAGCTTCGGGGAAACCGCGTCACGATTTCACCGAACGTGCGCCGCGCCTCGTCCGTCCGGTTCTCGTCCCAGTAGATGAGCCCGAGATGCTCGAGCGCGACAGGCGCCGAAACGCCCGTGGGAGCAAGCCGCAGATATTCCTGGTACGCGGCCTCGGCCTGCCGCGGCCTGGGCCGAAGGGCCATCGCCTCGATAAACACGAACTCGGCGCGCATCTCACGCGACGGAGCGACCCGAAGTCCCGCGCGCACCTGCCGAAGCGCCATCGCGGACTGGCCTTCCCTGAGCAGGAGCGCGGCTTCGTCAAGACGGTATTGGGCGGAGCCGGTGTTCTCCAGCGACGGATGATTTTTGAGAATCAAATAAGCGAGTTTTCGCGCCTCGGCGTCATGCGCGCCGCGCGGATACTCGTTTCGAAGCGTCATCAGGTCGGCGTAGGCTCCGCGCCAGTCACCCATCGCAAGCGTCGCGCGCGCGAGCACCCACCGCGCCGGCTCGCGGACCCAACTTGCGTGCGAATGCATCAGCGCCCCGGACGCTGTCGCGGCGGCCTCGGAAGCGCGGTCGAGTTTCAGATACACTTGCGCGAGCGATACTTCGGCCTCGGGCGCTTTGATGCTTTGCGGATATTCGCTAATCAGGCGCTCGAAGCTCGTGGCAGCGCCCGCGAGATCACCGCTGTCGCGCTTAGAGAGTCCGAGATAGAAGAGCGCATAGTCCCGAAGCACGGGAAAATGCGCCGCCGCGTAATCCAGGCGCTTCGATGCGAGCGCGTAATCCCGGTTTTTCCACGCCCGGTAGCCGTCAACAAAGGCTTGCGATGGAGCGCCTGACGCCGCGGCGCCCGTCTGGTTCGAAGGTTCGGCAGCGGCCGTTCGCAGCAATGCTGGTGGTAAGTTTTGCGCGTGCGAAGGCGCCGCCGGCACGGGAGACTCGGCACGCGCCGGCGCCGACGCGCATCCCGTGGCGAGCAACGTCGCCGCCAACATCGTCAACACGGCGAACTGCCGCCAGAGCGTGGTCACCCGTTCTTGGTTACCGGATGCGCGGGCCGCCTTCAATTGGGTGCGCGCCAGCGAGGGTTCGACGCCCCCTGCTTGCGAAGGATTTTCGCCTCTGGCACGGTCGTTTAGTCTGGAAACACGTCGATGGCAGCGCAGAAAAAACTGATTCTCGCCTCGGGCTCGCCGCGAAGACGCGAACTGCTCGAGCGCGCCGGTATCCAATTCGAAATCGTTGAAAGCGGTATCCCGGAGCATCGGCTCGACCACGAGGGAGCGCCCGAATACGCGCTTCGGATGGCGGCCGAGAAGGCGCTTGCCGTCACGCGCAGGCGACCGGATGCCCTGGTGCTCGCGGCGGATACGGTGGTCGAAATCGACGGGGAAATCCTCGAAAAGCCGGTCGATGCGGCCGACGCGCGCCGGATGCTCGAACGGCTTTCGGGCCGCACGCATACCGTCGCAACCGCATTCGCCCTCGCGCTCAACGGCGACATAATCGAGAAACGCGCGGTTTTGAGCCGCGTCACGTTTCGCGAACTCGGCGCACGCGAGATCGCCGATTACATCGCGACCGGCGAACCGTTCGACAAGGCGGGCGCGTACGGAATCCAGGCGCTGGGCGGCTCGTTCATCGCGAGCGTCGAAGGTTCGAGGGACAACGTGATGGGACTGCCAGTGCGCGAGGTGCTCGAAGCTCTTGGACGCCATGGGGTCGCGGTTCGGCGCGCCGACGGCTGAGAAGGCGAGCGTCCGCGATGCTCACCAAACAGGAGATCGCAGCGCGGCTTCAGTCGGTACGCGAGCGGATCGCGGCATCAGAGCGCAGGTCCGGACGCGCGCCCGGAAGCGTTCGGCTGGTGCTCGCCTCCAAGACGCAGCCCGCCGAAGCGCTCCGCGCCGCCTACCTCGCCGGAGCGCGCGATTTCGGCGAAAATTATGTGCAGGAGGCGGTTCACAAACGCGCGGAGCTGGGCGATCTCCCGGGCGTGACATGGCATCTGATCGGGCATCTGCAGACCAACAAGGCGGCGCTCGCGGCGAGAACTTTCGACCTTATTCAGACTGTCGATTCCGAGCGCCTGGCGAACGCGCTTGCAAAAGCGCGTCCTTCGCCGCCGATTCCCGCCCTTATCGAAGTGAACCTCGGCGCTGAAACGACCAAGGCCGGTGTGCGCGCCGACGAGGTCGAACGGCTGGTCGAGGCGGTGCGCGCCGAAGTCGAATTGCGAGGCCTGATGACGATTCCGCCGCCGGGCCGGGCGGACGAGGCGCGGCGATATTTCATCCAACTGCGCGAATTGCGCGGCCGTGTTGCCGCGGCATCCGGGCTTGCGCTAAGCGAACTTTCGATGGGCATGACGGACGACTTCGAAGTGGCTGTTGAGGAAGGTGCAACGATGGTCAGAATCGGACGGGCCGTGTTCGGCGAGCGCGTCAAATGATGAAGCTCGGGTTCATCGGTGGCGGCAACATGGCCGAGGCGCTGCTCCGCGGCCTGCTCGCAAAGAAGCTTTTCAAGGCGTCGGAACTGATCGTCTCCGACGTCGTGCCCGAGCGCCGGCGCAAGCTCGCCCGCGCGCTCAAGATCGCGACCACTGCCGACAATCTCGAAGTGCTCGCCAAGGCGCGCGCGCTCGTGCTCGCCGTCAAGCCTCAGCAGATTGACGCGGTGCTGAACGAGATCGCTTCGGCGATTGCGGAGGGTGGCGCCACGCGCGCAGGCGAAAAGCGTATCGCCCAAAAGGACAGGCTTTTCATCTCGATAGCGGCCGGAATCACGCTCTCGCGCCTCGAGCGAGCGCTCGGACCCCGCGCGAGAATCGTCCGCGTGATGCCGAATGCGCCGGCGATGGTGGGACGCGGGATGGCCGCGATAGTCGGCGCGAGCGGCGCGTCAAAGGCAGACAGGGCGTTCGCGCTCAGGCTCTTCCGCGCGGTTGGCGACGCGGTCGCGCTCGAGGACGAGGCGCTACTCGACGTTGTGACCGCGCTTTCCGGAAGCGGCCCGGCCTATGTTTATCTGTTCGTCAAGGCGATGGCCGACGCGGCCACGAGCCTGGGATTGCCGCAGGAACTCGCGCTTCGGATGGCGCTGAAAACGGTCGAGGGC
Source organism: Deltaproteobacteria bacterium (assembly GCA_021786815.1). Lineage (GTDB taxonomy): Bacteria > Desulfobacterota > Binatia > Binatales > Binataceae > DTIX01. The sequence continues at coordinate 15,373 of JAJYMR010000107.1, read as the reverse complement.
GCGGAGTATAATATGAGGATATCGAGGCTCGGTCCCGATGAGCTGATCCGGATGGTCGCCTCGCCCGGCGGAACGACGGAGGCGGCGCTCAAGCGGTTCGCCGCAGCAAATTTCTCTGATATCGTAGCGAACGCGGTTAAAGCCGCTGCGGAGCGCTCAAGGGAACTCGGCCGGAGTTATTAGCGGTAAATTGTATCGTGTACGCGTGGACTAATCTGATCCTTTTCATTGCGCAGGTCCTTCAGCAGATTCTCACGATCTATTTTTGGGTCGTGATCGTCTCCGCCGTGCTCAGTTGGGTCGAACCGAACCCGTACAATCCTATCGTTCGGTTCATCTATTCGGTCACCGAGCCGGTCTTTGACTGGATACGCGAGCGGCTTCCCGTTTTCTTCGGCGGAATTGATTTCTCGCCTCTCGTCGTCATCTTCGCAATTCAATTCTTTCAGGTTTACCTGATACCGACTGCGACCCGGGCGCTTATCCTCGGTTTCGCATGAACCGCGATCGGCCCCCTGATGGCCGCGATTCGCTGCCGCAATGGCTAAGAACCGCGGACGGCTTCGTCACCGTCGAGGTCGCGGCGCGGCCCGGTTCGCCGCGGCGCGGCATCCTGCGTGTCGGCGAGCATGGACTCGTAATCGGCCTTGGCTCGCCCGCCGAAAAGGGCAAAGCTAATCAGGAGTTGGTCGAATTCATCGCGACGCTCGCGGGAGTTACGCGGGCTGCGGTCACTATCGTTCAGGGTACGGGCGCGCGACATAAAGTGGTGAGAATTGAGGCCTCGGATGCCCGCCGCATCGCGCAAAGGCTGCTCGCAGCCGGGCCATCGCGGAATCAAGCCGCGTAAGGGCGAATAAATATCGAAGCAACGACGTCCAATTGACAACCTGGCAAGCGCTGGTTACGTACAAAGTGGATGTCCTGATCCTGTTCGGAAGCTTTCTGTCATGCCTATTTACGAGTACAAGTGCAACAAATGCGGGGTTTTTGAAGTAACCCAGCGTATCACCGAAGACCCTGTTCGCCGCTGCCCGACGTGCAAGGGCAAGGTCGAACGGCTCCTGTCCGCGAGCTCCTTTATTCTGAAGGGCAGCGGATGGTACGCGACCGACTACGGGCGCAAGGGCAGTGGCGCTTCCTCGTCCTCGTCATCGTCAACCGACGGCTCAACGAGCGGCAGTTCGTCGGAATCGAGCACAAGCTCGGCGTCCTCGGGTTCGGATAAATCTTCCGGTTCGGAAAAATCCTCGTCAAAATCGCCTGCTGACTGATTTCGGCCTGAGCGCTATTTAAGGCCGCGGGGTAGCCTGCCCCGCGGCTTTTCTGTTTCAATTACCCATCGCTCTGAGACCGCGGGCGCGAAGCTTCACGGCAGCGTGCCGCGCCCCGTCTTTCTGGGAGAGCCTTACGTGCGTGCGATCGTGTTCGACAACGGCCTGGCGCTAAGGCGCGACTATCCGGAACCAAAGCGAACCGCGGGCGAGAGTATCGTAAAGGTCCTGACCGCGGGCATCTGCGGCACCGACCTCGAACTGACCCGCGGTTACATGGCTTGGCGTGGCGTGCTCGGGCACGAGTTCGTAGGCCGGGTCGTCGAGAGCGAAAACCGCGACCTGCTCGGGCGCCGCGTGGTGGGCGGAATCAACGCCGCGTGCCGGCGATGCAGGTTCTGCGCGCAGGGCCTCGGACGCCATTGCCCGAATCGCACCGTGCTTGGAATCCTGGGCCGCGACGGAGCATTCGCCGACCTGCTCGCGCTTCCCGACGAAAATCTTCATCCGGTGCCCGAGGCGGTTCCGGACGAGCTTGCCGTCTTCACCGAGCCTGTCGCCGCCGCGTACGAAATCCTCGAGCAGAAGGCCATCCCGCGAAACCATCGGATTCTCGTCCTCGGCGACGGGCGGCTCGGTGCTATCGTCGCGATGGTGATGGCGGCGGAGGACTACGACGTGGTCGTCGCGGGGCACTATCGCGGGAAGCTTGCGGCCCTGTCGGCGCTTGGTCTTACGGCGCGGCCCGAAAGCGAACTCACGGGCGGTTACGACGTGGTGGTGGATTGCACGGGCACGAGCGCGGGCCTTTCGCGCGCGCTCGAAATGGTCCGCCCGCGCGGAACCGTGGTGCTCAAGAGCACTGCGGCAGACGGCGCGAACCTCAACCTCGCGCCTGCAGTAGTGAACGAGGTGACGATGCTGGGCTCGCGATGCGGCCGGATGGGTCCCGCGCTCGACGCGCTCGCCGCAGGCAGGGTCGACCCGCGCCCGCTTGTCTCGGATGTCTTTCCGCTCGACGACGGCCGTGCGGCTTTCGAAGCGGCGGGCAAGGCGCCGAATTTCAAGATCCTGTTGAAAATCTCGTGAGCGCGCGACGCTTGAAACACACGCGCGCCGCAGCTCGCCCGGTAATCCTCGCGGGCATCGACACCGGCGGCACCTTCACCGACCTCGTCGCGATAGCAGACGGGCAGTTGCTGGTGCACAAGGTCCCGTCCACGCCCGACGATCCGGCGCGCGCGGTGATGACGGGACTCGCCGAGATGCTGGGCGACGCCGCTCCCGAGCTCCTCACCTACAGTTCGACGGTCGCGACCAACGCCCTGCTCGAAGGCAAGGGCGCGCGCGTCGCGCTCTTCACCAACGCCGGCTTCGAGGATTTGATCGAAATCGGCCGCCAGAACCGAACCGATCTTTACGCGCTTTCGCCCTCGCGTCCCGCGCCGCTTGTCACGCGCGCGATGCGCCACGGGGTCGCAGAGCGCACGCTTTTCGACGGCTCCGAGCTGAAACCGCTCTCGCGCGCCGAGCTTTCGCGAATCGTCGCCGCCGCGCGGCGAAGCCGGGCTGACGCTTTCGCCGTATGCCTGCTTCATTCGTACGCGAATCCGTCCGCCGAGGACGCGATCGCCCGCGCGCTCGAGCCGCTCGGCAAGCCGGTTTCGGTGTCCCATCGGATTCTTTCCGAGTACCGCGAGTACGAGCGGCTTTCGACCGCCGTCGTCAACGCGTACGTCGCGCCCACGATGGCCTCGCATCTGGAGAACCTGCGGCGCAAGCTCGCTCGCACGCGGCTTCGCGTGATGCAGTCCAACGGGCAGGCGGTCGGGGTTGAGCTTGCGCGCGCCGAGCCGGTGCGCACCATCCTGTCGGGACCCGCGGCGGGCGTAATCGGCGCGGCTGCGATGGCGAAATCGCTCGGCACCGATCGTTTCATCACTTTCGACATGGGCGGCACCTCAACCGACGTGTCGCTTTTCGACCGCCGCGCGCGAATCCGCACGCTGAGCTACCCAAACGGCTACGCGGTGCGGACTCCGGTCGTGGATATCCACACGGTGGGCGCGGGCGGAGGCTCGCTCGCGCGGCTCGACGCGGGCGGCTCGCTGCGCGTTGGTCCGGAAAGCGCGGGCGCGAATCCGGGACCGGCCTGCTACGGGCGCGGCGTCGCACCCACCGTGACCGACGCCGACCTTGTCGCGGGTCGGCTGGTCGCACAAAGCTTCCTCGGCGGAAGGATGGCGCTGTTTCCGGAGCGCGCCGACCGTGCGATAGGCGAGCTTGCGCGCGCGATGAAAACCGATCCGCTCGCCGCCGCGCGCGGCGTGATTCGCGTGGTCAATGCCAACATGGAGCGCGCCATCCGGGTGATCACGGTCGAGCGCGGCTTCGACCCGCGCGATTTCTCGATGCTTGCGTTCGGAGGCGCGGGTCCGATGCACGCGTGCGAACTCGCGATGGACCTCGGGATAAGGCACGTCGTGATGCCGCGCAATCCGGGTCTCTTGTGCGCGTGGGGCGCGCTCGGCGCGCCGCTTGGGCGCGAATATTCGCTGACCGCGATCGATAGCGAGCCCGGATTTGCGCGCGTGATACGCCGGGCGCGGCCGCTTATCGAGCGGGCGCGCGCGGAACTTGCGGGCGAGGGCGTCCGCGCGGCCGACATCACGCACGAAGTCTTCGCCGACATGCGCTATCGCGGCCAGTCATACGAAATCGAGGTGCCGGTGACGGACGGCTTCGTCGAGCAGTTTCACGAAATGCATCGGCGCACCTTCGGCCACGCCGCGCCCGAGGCCGCAGTCGAGATCGTGAACATCCGCGTGCGCTCGCGCGGTGCGGGCGCTCCCGTAAAGCCGCAGCCACTCGCGCCGGCGCGCCGCAAGCTGGTTGCGGTTACAAAGATCGAAACGCTCGTTGGCGAACGCCGGCGAACGATCGAAGTCTATTCACGAGAACATCTCGCGGCCGGCATGCGTCTTCGCGGGCCGTTTATCGTCGTCGAACTCAGCTCGACAACCTACGTCGCGCCCGAGTTCACGATGCGCGTGGACGAGTTCGGAAACCTGCACCTGGAGGTCTCGGCGTGAAGCTCGACCCGGTGGCGCTCGCGGTGATGAACAGCCGCCTTGCGGCGATCGCCGAGGAGATGGGCGTGGTTCTCGGCCAGACCGCCTATTCGCCGAATATCAAGGAGCGGCACGACTTTTCGTGCGCGCTGTTCGACGCAAAGGGCGAGCTGGTCGCTCAGGCAGCGCATATCCCGGTCCATCTCGGCTCGACGCCGCTTTCGGTGCGGGCCGCGCTTGAGCGCCTAGAGCTTCGCCCGGGCGACGTCGCCGCAGTCAACGATCCGTTCGCCGGCGGAACGCATCTGCCCGACCTTACGCTGGTCGCACCCGTCTTCATCGGCGATCGGCGCCGCCCATTCGCGTTCGTCGCCAACCGGGCGCATCACGCGGATATCGGCGGGATGGCGCCCGGCTCGATGGCGCTTGCCACTGAGATCTACCAGGAAGGATTCCGGATGCCGCCGGTCAAGATCGTCGAGCGCGGAGAGCTCGCGCGCGACGTGCTTGCGCTGTTCCTGGCAAACACGCGCGTTAGCGAGGAGCGCGAGGGCGACTTGCGTGCGCAACTCGGGGCGCTCTCGGTCGGAGCCGAGCGGATGCGTGAGATGGCCGCGTCCGCAGGGCGCGGGCGAATCGCGCTTGCGATGGAGGCGCTCAAGGACTACGCGGCGCGGTTGATGAGCGCGGAACTCGCCCGGCTTCGCCCGGGGACTTACGCCGCCGAGGATTTCCTCGACGACGACGGTTTCGGCGCCTCGCGTATCCCGATCCGGGTCCGGGTGAAACTCGCGCGCGGGCGCGCGACCGTCGATTTCACTGGCTCGTCGCCGCAGGTGCGCGGAAACGTCAACGCGAACTATGCGATCACGCTTTCGGCCACCTTCTATGTGATGAAGTGTCTCGCCGCCGAGGCGGTTCCCGCCAACGAAGGCCTGATGCGCCCCGTCAGCGTTATCGCTCCCGAGGAAACGATCGTCAACGCAACGGCGCCGGCCGCGGTCGCGGGCGGAAACGTCGAGACTTCGCAAAGAATCGTTGACGTGCTGTTTCGCGCGCTCTCGAAAGCCGCGCCCGAGCGGGTTCCCGCGGCGAGTTCAGGTTCGATGTCGAATCTGACGGTGGGAGGTTTCGATTCAATCCGGCGGCGCCATTTCTCGTACTACGAAACGATTGCGGGAGGCGCGGGCGCTGCGCCGGGCCATCCGGGTGCTTCGGGAATCCATACCCACATGACGAATACGCTCAACACGCCGATCGAGGCGCTCGAAGCGTACTACCCGATGCGGGTGACCGAATATCGCGTGCGGCGCGGCTCGGGCGGCAGAGGACTTGCGCCGGGCGGCGACGGACTGGTGCGCGAACTGGAATGTCTTGCCGAATCGAACGTAAGCCTGCTTAGCGAGCGCAGAACGCTGCGGCCATGGGGACTCGCGCAGGGCGGCGACGGAGCCGCGGGCGCGAATTACCTGGTGCGCGCGGGCGTTGCGACGAAACTTCCCGGAAAGACCAATCTCACGCTCAAGCCCGGCGAGAGAATCCGGGTCGAAACGCCGGGCGGCGGCGGATGGGGCCGCGCGCCATCGCGGCGTAAGCACCGCGCGAAATGACTGCGGCGCGCGGACGCGATTTTGTCCGCCCGCGTGCTCGATACGAAGCCGTGCGCGGCGAAGAATCGTACCCACGGAGCCCTAACTTCGCGTCTTCAACGTCTGGCAGCCGGCCTTGAAGTCGCGCGTGGGGCGGTTAAGTTTTATTCGATGGCTGAAGATCAATTCTGGGTGGGCGTTCATGGCGTGATCGCCGAGTGCGGACGGCTCCTGGTGCTGAAGCGCGCGCCCGAGATGCGCTATTGCCCCGGTATCTGGGACCTGCCGGGAGGCCATCTCGCCGCCCACGAGGCGATGGAGGAATGCCTGCTTCGCGAAGTCCACGAAGAGACCGGGCTCAGCGTCGAAATCGAACGCCTGCTCGGAATCCATAAGACTTCAGGTCCGTACGTTCAGGCTCTTTACGCGTGCAGGCGCTCGGCGAAGGCCGGACCCGACGTGCGACTGCGCGAGGACGAACATATCGACGCCCGATGGGTCACGCCGGCGGAACTTAACGGACTGGAATTGATTCCCTACCTGGAAGGCGTGTTACGGCGCGGCCTGCTTGCCTACCTGGTCGAGTGACGCCTCCCTGCTCCTGCCCGCCAGCAGGAGCCGTCCGCGCCAGTAGCCGAAGAAGTTCGCGCATTCGCATCCGTGATACATCGCGCCTTCCGCGTCGCCGCGAAGCGCCGCCCCAGCCATCCTGGCCACGTTCTTCGCAAGCTTGTCGAGCCGGTTGTGGCTGCGTCCGCCGGCAAAGGCGCTGCCGACTCCGTAGGCGAAGCTCTTCTTCAGAAGATAGCCGCGGCGCATCCGTTCCGCCCCGACGATGTGATGGACGAGCGCGCCGGGCGCGAATCCCACGCGTCCTCCGCGCGCGATAATCCGTGCGAAGAAATCGGTGTCGGCACCCGAAATCGCATTGCCGCCGATCACGCCGAGATCTTCGCGGAAGCGTCCAAAGCGCTCGAAGGTGGAACGCCTGAAAGCCATGTTGGCGCCGAAATAATTGCTCAGCGTCTCGAGCGAACCGCCGCGCGGGTCTTGCGCGAGCGCGCCGGGGTCATGGACCGCGAGCTTCGCGTAAAGTCTGGGCCCGAGCCATCGCGGCGGTTCGTTCATCCATCGCGCGATCACCGCCCCGCACACCGCGTCCAGGCCGCGGCGCTCGATTTCGTCAACCAGCGCGCTCGCCCATCCGAATTCGGCGACCGCGTCGTCGTCGATGAACAGGAGCAGGTCGCCGCGGGCCTCGTCTATCGCGCGGTTGCGGGCAAAGCTTTCACCGAGCCGCGGCTCGAGCACACGGCGAGCGGGAAACGGCGCCGAGCGCGCGAGCGACTCGAAGACGGCCGGCGTCGAATCGGTCGAGGCGTTGTCGATGACGACGCATTCGGCGTCCCATCCGGCCGGCAGGCTCAGCGCAAAGACGCTTCGCAGCGTCTCCGGGAGCGTGCCCGCCCGGTTATGGGTCGGTATTGCTATCGTTAATTTCGTTGAGCCTTCTCCGTTTCGAGCGGGGAGTCTTCCACGCGGCGAGGTCGCGCCCGAGCAGCTTTTCGAGTTCCTCGATATCGGGACGAAACACTTCCCTTAGCCGGGCGTCGACTTCGTCGGTGAGAGGCTCGAATTTCGGTCCGCCGGTCGCGAAGAAGCGCCACACGCCAAGGTCCGTGAGAATCCGCACGGTACTGTCGAACTTTTTGTCCTCGAGCCATAGGTGCAACCGGCGCGCCCGGCGCGCCAGGCTGCGACTGCGCGGGGCTTCGCCCACGGTATTGACGCGCTCCTCAGCGACCGCGGAGCCGGCAACCGGAATCGAAGGAATGCCGAGGAAGCTTGTAATCCCGTCGATAAAAGCCTGCGGCCTCGCCTTGAGGTCGTCGTAAAAGCCGACATATACGCGCTCCGCGCCGAACGTCTGCTGCCACGCCCTCAAGTGCGCGGCGTAACGGCTTTGGTCGCGAATGTCCCGCCGGCGCATCACGGCCTCCTCGAACCCGGTCTTCATCCAGCCGTGGCGATGCAACAGGCGGAAGTAGGAATATGCCCGCTCCACCGGATCGCGCAGCGTGATCACTATCCTGCACTCCGGCAGAAGCTCTGCGAGCCGCGTGCGCGCCTGCTCGAGCGCAAAATAGGTCGGACAGATCTCGCCGCAAGGAAGATTCGGCGGGCAGTTCTCGAAATAGGCCGCCCACCAATCGACTCCGCGCGGATAGTTGCGCTTGAAGAAGTCGGTTTCCTTTCGTCCTTCGGGAAGGCCAACATGGCCGCGCAGGACTTCGTCGAGCCATGTGGTCCCGGTGCGCGGAGGTCCCACGCCCATGAAGTCCGGCAGCCTGCGTTTACGGGTCGAATCCTGCATTCAGCTCCCACGCTTCGAGGAAATCGAAGGAATTATAGCAAGTGCTGAAGAGTGTGACGCGTTCGGGCCTCGGACGCGAGATGAACGTCCAAGGCCCCGCCATACGCTTCAGATAGGCCTGCTGAGGCCGTGCAGCCTCATGGTTTCGGTTTCGCCGCCGATGGCGAGGCGGCCGCTGCCGGCGAAGGACTCGCCTCGGGCGCCGGCGTCGGCTGCGGCTTGGGCAGCGGCGCCTTCGACTGGGTGAATGCGACCCCCGTGACCTCCAGGTCCGGCTTCGCCTTCTGCTGGATCTGCACCGGGGCGTTCAGCTTGAAACCGAACTTCCGCGTCTCGCCGGGAATGAACGGCAGGACCGGGCGATCGAAGTTGATGAATTCGAGCGGGGTCGCCACTATCGTATGGTCCTCGCTGTAAACCATTTTCCGGCGCTTGCCCTTGCCTTCGTAATAGCTGACCGTGCAGACGACTTCGTCAACCGGCTTGTCGCCGCCGTTGGTGACGGTGCCGAAAATCGCAGGCACGCCCGACGCCGCCATCTTCATGTCGACGTTCGCCAGCTTCAGGTTCGAGACATAGGCCTTCGCGTCGGCCATCTGGTTCTTCACGTTTTGGATGTCGTTCAACTCGCGCTGGTAGATGAACTTGAGGCCCTCGTTTCCGGTCGCCTGCTCCTTGTCGAGATCCTGGAGGATTTGCTGGTAAAGCGCGATCGCCTTGTCGTAATCGTGATCGTGGTAAGCCTTCACCGCTTCGGCGTGTTCCTTGAAAATCGCTTCCCTGGCGGGGAAATCGACGAAGATTTTCCAGCCGGTCGGCTGCTTCACCATCGCGATGTCGTCTTCGTACGAGAGTTTAGGGAAGGTACCCTCGGTCAGGCTTTTCTGCGCAAGCGAGCTTGCGTCCTGGTTCGGCCCGGTCTCGGCGTCGATCGTCCGCTCCCAGAGCGGCAGGTCGGGACGCGTCACCTTGACCTCGACGACGGCCTTGTCCGGACCGAGCGTCTTTACGCTTCCGACCTCGAAGGTGGTCGCCTGCACGATCGCCTTGAACCAATCGCGGTTTACGACGGGCGCAAGCGGGATCTCGGCCAGGAACTGGTCGAGTGTCCTGTCGATTTTGTCCTGCTGCGAGAGCAGGTCGTAACACGCCGGATAATTGTAGAGCTTGAGGTCGTCAACGTAAGCCTGTGCGTTTGACTCCGGCCCCCTGCTGCATCCGGAGAGAATCGCCGCAAGAACGGCAGCGCAGGCTATTATCAGACCCCGACGATTGATTCCACGTGCCCCCATGTCCATCGTCAGTCGCCTCACCTCCGCGAGTGTGAAACGTCACGATTCTAATGGGGCCGGGATCAAAAACAAGTTCCGCACGACAAACGGCGGTCGCAGGGCCGGGATGTCGGGGGAGCTTGGATGCGACAGCGCCTTCAGCTTTCCCTGGGAAGCTGTTTCAACTCGACCACGTTCCCTTCGGGGTCGCGAACGTAAATCGAAAGACCGTTCCCGCGCGCCCCGTAGCGAGTCACCGGCTCGCCAAGAACCTCGACCGAGTTGGCCTTGAGATACTCGACGACCTTATGAATGTCGTCGGTCTCGATACCGAGGCAGAAATGATCGACGTTGCGCCCGTGTTCGTCGCGGGCGCCGACGGCCGGAACCAGGTCGAGCATGCTGCGTCCCGCGCGCAATTGCACGAGGCCTATCTGCTCGATACGCCGTTCCTCGCCGAGTCCGAGGACGCGCGTATAGAAATCGAGCGCCTTTTCGCGGTCGGCGCATCGCAACACCACGTGATCGAGTTCGGCAACCTTGAGCGGCGGTTCCACGGCGTCTCCTTGCGCCCGTCACCGGGCGCTTATCGTTGCACGGGAAGATGGGCGTCGTTCCAGTCGAGCATCCCGCCCTTCATGTTCCAGACGCGCTCGAAGCCAAGCCCGGTGAGAATCGCAGCGGCGGTGGTGCTGCGCTGCCCGACCCTGCAAATCGCGATTATCTCGCGATCCTTGAACGCTGAAAGCTCCTTCGCCCGTTCGGGCAATTCGCGAAGCGGCATCAGGCGCGCGCCCGCGATATGACCGAGTTCGCCATGGAACTCGCTTTCCTCACGCACGTCGAGCAGAACCGCCCCGTTGGGCCGCGCGACCCGCTCGGCCACTTCCTTGGGACTTAGCTGACGCACCTGGCTTAGCTGGGCCAGGTCCGGAAACGGCATCGTCTCGGACTCGACCTCGGACTGGTTGGGCTGAAGCGCTTCCTGGATACCCTCGGGCAGCGGCAATCCAAGGTTGTTCATCAGGTTTACGTAATCCTGGCGGCTTCGGCCGGCGACACGCGGGTTGGAACGCTTCTCCTCGCCTATCGTCGAATGCGCGTGCCCGCGATAGTCGTGCGCCGGAAAGACCAGCGTCGAATCGGGCAGCACAAAAAGCTTCTTCGTGATCGAATCGTACGACGTGCCCGGATCGCCTCCGGCGAAATCGGTGCGTCCGGTTCCGTGGATCAGCAACACGTCGCCGGTGAATACCCGGTCGCCCGCAAACAGGCTTATCGAGTCGGGCGTGTGGCCCGGGGTGTGGAGCACCTTGAGCTGGAGGCTGCCGCATCGGAGCAGGTCGCCATCCTCGACGTGCCGCGTGACGTGCGGCGACGGCGCGCGCCGATGCATCACGATGGGAGCGCCGGTCAGATCGCTCAGGTCGCGCGCACCGCTTCGATGGTCGGCGTGGGTATGGGTGTCGATTACCATTTCGAGCTTGAGCCCATGGTAGGCAAGAACGCCGAGGTAAATCCCGATTTTGTCGCGCAATGGGTCGATTATCACGGCCCTGGCTTCGGGCTCCGAAGCGACCAGGTAGCTCTTGCACTTCGCGTGATTCAACTCGCGAAACATGATGTCCCCGTTCCCCGTTTCGAAATATACCGCCGGGCCGCCGGGCAAGGGAATCCCGCCCCCAGGCAGTGGGCGCCGATGGGGCGTGTTTGCGCCGGAGGCAACCGTCGGCGCGAAGCCCGCGGCTTGATTGGGCAGGCACAGCCGTCAATTATGCATCAATCCGATGAACCATCCGGCTCTCACTCTTGCGATCTTCAGCCTAACTTACGCAGTTCTTGCCGTCGGCAAGCTGCCGCGTCTCAGGCTCGACCGGACCGGCGCCGCGCTTGCGGGCGCGGTCGCGATGATCGTCACCGGGGCGCTCTCCGAGAACGACGCATGGAAAGCGGTGGACTACCGCACGCTCGGGCTTCTGCTCGGGATGATGATCGTGGTGGCGAACTTGAGGCTTTCGGGGGCGTTCGCGGCCTTCACACGGGCGCTTTTGTTGAAAGCGCGTTCGGGACCGGGAATGCTCGCGATGACGGTGGCGGCCTCGGGGGTTCTCGCCGCGTTCTTCATCAACGACGTGGTATGCCTTGCGCTTGCGCCGCTGCTGATCGAAGCGGCCGGGATGCTCTCGCTCGATCCGGTGCCGTTTCTGCTCGCGCTGGCGACCGCGAGCAATATCGGAAGCGCCGCGACCATCACCGGCAATCCGCAGAACATGATTGTCGCCGGATTCGCTCATCTCCGCTACGGACGGTTCGCGCTCCACCTGGCGCCAGTCGCGATAATCGGGCTTGCGATCGACTACGCGGTGATCGCGGCGCTCCATCGCGACAAGCTCGCGCGAATGCGCCGCAACACCGCCATCCTGCGCCGCCAGCATCTGGCGGTGCTGAAGCCGCTTGCGCTCAAGTCGGCGCTGATCGCCGGTGGGACGCTGGTGATGTTCGCGCTCGGCTACCCAACGCATCTGGTCGCGCTAAGCGCCGGCGCGATCTTGCTCTTCACGCGGCGGGTCCGGCCCGAGCGAGTCTTCGGCCTGGTGGACTGGACGATGCTCCTGATGTTCACGGGGCTGTTTATCGTGGTCGCGGGCGCCGAATCGACCGGCTTCCAGAACGGCCTGCTCGCGGCGGTCGGCGTTGAGCGGATGAGCAACCCGGTCGTGCTGAGTCTCGTCACGGCGGCGCTTTCCAACCTGGTCAGCAACGTCCCGGCGGTCCTGCTGTTTCGCCCGCTCTATCCGCTGCTCGGAGGCGGCTATCGCACCGCGCTGCTGATCGCGAGCGCAAGCACGCTCGCCGGAAACTTAACGGTGGTCGGTTCGATCGCGAACCTTATCGTTATCGAGCAGGCGCGCGCCAGGCGCGTCCGGATATCGTTCATGGAGTATCTGAAGGTGGGCGTGCCGGTCACGATACTCACGCTCGCGGTCAATATCGTCCTGCTGCGCGCGGGCCTGTAGAGGCTCTTCGCGTACAGTCCCAATCGTGCCGCGAACGGAAAACGCGTTACGCGGCTTTGGCGGCCGGCGCGGGCGGAAATGTCGCCTTTACCACCTCGGTCGCGCGCACGGCCTCGGCGACCATCTTTTCGATATCGAACTGGGTTTCGGTGCGTTCGACTTCGGCAAGATTCGCGCGAGTCTCCGGATGGGCCGGGACAAAGAGCGTGCAGCAATCCTCGTCGGGCAGAATCGACGTCTCGAATGTTCCAATCCGGCGTGCCTCGGCGATTATCTCGTTCTTGTCCATCCCGATTAGCGGGCGCAGGATCGGAAGCGTTGCCGCCCGTTCGATGACCATCATGTTCTCGAGCGTCTGCGACGCCACCTGGCCGAGGCTCTCGCCCGTGACCAGGACCGCGGCGCCGGCCTGGCGCGCCAGCGCGCTTGCGATCCGCATCATGAAGCGCCGGTAGAGCACCACCCGAAGCGGCCTCTTCGTGCGCGCCACGATCTCGCGCTGAAGCACACCGAACGGCACCAGCATCAGGCTCGAATGCGCCTGGTAACGGGTCAGATGAGCGGCCAGTTCCTGCGCCTTCTCCCGGCTCGCGGGCGAGACCAGCGGATGGGCGTGGAAGTGGACGAAGGTCACCCTGAGCCCGCGCTTCATCATCCGGTAGGCCGCGACCGGCGAGTCGATCCCACCCGACAGCAGCGCCATCGCGCGACCCGTCACGCCGACCGGAAGGCCGCCCGCGCCCGCAAGCTTGCCCGAAGACACGTAGGCTGTGTCGGGCAACACTTCGATCGAGATGTCGAGTTCCGGATTGTGGAGATCGACGCGAAGCTTCAGCGCCTCGGCAACCGCGGCGCCCACCTCGCGGTCGATTTCCATCGAATTCATCGGGAACTGCTTGTAGTCGCGGCGCGTGCTTATCCGGAACGAGCGCGCCGCCGGCCATTGGCGCGCACGCTCGACCGCCTCGCGCTTCATCGCCTCAATGTCGAGCGCGGCCGGGTAGCCAAGCGAGAAGTTCTGCAGGCCGAAGATGCACGCGGCGCGTTCGACGGCCACCTTGTCCGGAAGTTCGTCGGGCAACTCCACCATCAGGCGCGACCCGAGCGACCGCATCGCACCGAGCCGGTAGTCGGCGAAGAGCGCGCGCAGGTTGTGCTTCACCTGCTCGACGAACCGCCATCGGTTGCCCCCTTTGAGGCCGACCTCGTGATATCTGCCAATCAAAAAACGCATGCTGGAATCAGGGCGTGAAGCCGGATGCTAGAGTCGCATGCGGCCAACGCCGACGCCAGACTGAGGGACACGATAACGCCGCGCGCAACCGGTTGTGCTATGCTTTGGAGATGCCGAGCAGTCATCCGATGAAGCGCAATTCGACGATGGATCGCCGTATCGAACAGCTACGCCGGACGCTGACCCTGGGCGATCCCGCCGATCGGCCCGCGCCGGGCACGCTCACGCGCGAGGCCGCGGTGCTGGTTCCTTTGCTCGAGCGCAAGGGCGATTTGAGCGTCGTCTATATCCGCCGCTCCGACCACGTCGAAAGCCATCGCGGTCAGGTCGCGTTTCCGGGTGGGCGAGTGGACCCGGCCGACCGGACTCTGCTCGACACGGCGCTTCGCGAGGCGCGCGAGGAGGTCGGACTCGAACCCGAATGGGTTGACGTGCTGGGCGGATTTTCCACCATGAGCACGCTCACCAGCGCGATGGCGGTTGCGCCGTTCGTGGGACTGGTCACGCGCGAGGTAACGTTCACGCCCGACCCGATTGAAGTCGCCGAAGTGTTCGAGGTGCCGCTGGCGGCGCTTTCCGACCGGCGCTACCGCGGAAGCTACGAATGGAAGCGCGACGGAGCGCCATCGTCGAGCTATCCGGCGATACTGTACGGCGGCCAGACAATCTGGGGTCTCACGCTGCGCATCACCGAGCGTCTGCTCGAAATCATGGACGTCGCCTGAGCGGGCGCTTCCTTCCAAAAGATCTCGTCACATTGCCGTCCGAATACGCCCGCGCCGGTCCGACGGGGAGTCGGTTTCTGCCGCGCACTCGGTTTGTAATTGCACTGACAGTGTAATAAGTTCCGGCGCGTGGAAGCTGCCTCTGCGGAGCGGATCGACGGACGGCGCGCGCGTGGTGAACGGACGCGTGTCGCAGTGGTTGACGCGCTCCTTGACCTGATCGACGAGGGCGACTTCAGCCCGACAGCCGAACGGGTTGCGGCCCGCGCCGGGGTCTCGCTTCGCCTCGTGTTCCATTACTTCGCCGACCTCGAATCGCTTCACGCTGCCGCCGCCGATCGCCAGCTCGAGCGCGTCACTCCACTGCTCCGGCCTCTGTCAGATACGGGACCGCTTGCCGCCCGGCTCAGCGCCTTCGTGCGCCAGCGCGCACGGCTGTTGGAACGAATTGCGCCGGTGCGCCGCGCGTCGCTTCTGAGGGAGCCTGGTTCACCCGAAATTCGCCGCAGGCTGGCGTGGGTGACCGAATTGGAGCGCGCACATTTGGCACGCGTGTTTCGCCAGGAACTGGCGGCGAGGCGCGGGCGCGCGCGCGTGACGCTCTTCAATGCGATGGAAGCGGCAAGTTCATTCCAGTCCTGGGATCAGATGCGTCGGCGCCAGGGGCTTTCCGTCGAGCGCGCAAAGGCGGCGCTCAACTTGACGCTGAAAGCCCTTCTGCAAAGTCGATAAACCGCCGCGCCTCGGCTGCGGCTGAAGGAGAGTTGTGATGAGTGCAGTAGCTCCGACCGCCGAAGCGATAAAAGCTTTCACCGAGC
>JAJYMR010000178.1 GCA_021786815.1 Deltaproteobacteria bacterium | reverse complement strand
GGGCGACAAGTTGCCGACTATGGTCAAGGGGCCAATGACGGTGACCGGCTTTATCGCATTCGCCCAGGGATGGGGCGGGCTCTACATACGCGCCAACAAACTCGCCTATCAGCAGCTTCGCAAGCATCCCGGCGTCGGCATCCCCAACCGGTTTGGCATCCCGGACGTTCCCGAGCGCGTGCACTGGGAGGACGACATGGCAGTGATGGTCGGCACGCCTGCGGCGTACGACTACGGACCGGAACGATGCTCATGGATGACGCACCATCTGACGAACTGGATCGGCGATGACGGGTTCCTGCGCCACATTCATGTGGAAATACGGCGCCACAATCCGGTCGGCGATACGATCTACATCAACGGCGAAGTTAAACGCGTGTTTGAAGAAAACGGAGTCCGGCTCGTCGAGATTGGGCAAACCGCTGTGCAGCAGGACGGAGAATTGTCGGTCCGTGCAACCGCGGTTGTGGAGCTTCCCGCGCGGGCACGACGCAGCCCGAGTCCCTTGTAGCGGTTGTCCGCAAGCGTCCGCGAAAGCTGAAGATCATTTCAGTCCGGCAGTTCGACACGACGGATGTTTGCGACACCACGGCAAAGGAGATCGGTGCACGGATGCGCCAGGCCCGCGTGGAGCAGGGCCTGACGTTGCGCGCGGTCGCCGAAGCGGCCGGCGTTTCGCCCGGGACGGTAAAGAAAATCGAGGTGGGCCGGCTGGTGCCTTCGATCGAGATATTTCTGAAGGTCGTAAAGGCGCTGCGCCGGCGGGTCAGCTATTTTTTTGCGGAAGACGACGAAAAGTACGACCTGCGGCTTATCCGGCGCGGAAGCGGACCGCACGCCTTCATGGAAAAGAGAAAGCCGCGTTACCGCCGAAAACTGACCCAAACTCTCCTGGGGCGGAAAAGCCGCGCCCGATCGCGTGGAACTGGCGCCGTCTTCTATTGAGACACGGCGCGTTTGAATTTTGGTAACGTGACCTCGGGCGTTACGTCATCGAAGACCACCGCGACGCGCATGCCGAGTTGCAAGTCCTCAGGCTTGACATCGGTTAGCCACGACAGCATCCGAACGCCTTCGTCCATCTCGATTATCACGGGCGCGTACGGCACCATCGGGGCGAACTGCGGCAGGAACGGCTGCGCGGTTACAGTCCACGAAAACACCTTGCCCTTTCCGGAGGAACGCGCCCATTCGAATTTGAACGACCCGCACTTGGCACAAACGTCGCGCGGGATATGGCGCCATGTTCCGCACTCGGCGCAGCGCTGAAAACGCAATTCGTGCGCCTTGCAGAACTTGTAGAAATCCGCCGCTGGCCCGCGCATCGGTGGCAGCGGCAACTTGTATTCGCTTCGTGTTTCGAGCGCCATGGTCCTCTATCTCCTCAGAATCGCCAGCCCGCCGTCGCCAAAGTCTCCCCATCCCGTAACCAAGCCGACCTCGGCGTCTTTGACCTGGCGCTCGCCGCATTCGCGACGCAACTGGCGCACGGCTTCGACGATATGATTGATGCCCCAGACATGCGCCTCGGAATGGAGGCCGCCATGCGTGTTAAGCGGCAATTCTCCGCCGAGAGCGATACGCTCGGGTGTGACAAAGTCCGTGACCTCGCCGCGCTTGCAGAAACCCAGAGCCTCGATCTGCAGCATTACGACGTAAGTGAAGCAATCGTAAATTTCCGCAAAGTCGATGTCGCCGTGGGTAATCCCAGCCATCTGAAACGCCTTGGGCGCGGCGAATGTAAGTCCGATCACGAATGGGTCGGGGCGTGCGGGGATGTCGTCGGCCGGATACGGGTGGCCCTCGGCGACGCCCGAGATGTAGACGGGCGTGCGTTTCAAATCACGCGCACGCTCGGACGAAGTGACGATCACGGCGCCCGCGGCATCGGTCTCCAGGCAGCAGTCGTAGAGCCGGAACGGGTACGAGATCCATCGCGCCTTGAAATAGTCATCGATGGTGAGCGGACGGCCGCGCATTAAGGCGTGCGGATTGAGTTGGGCGTTGGTGCGCGAGTTCACGGCGATTGCGCCCATGGTTTCGAACCGGGTGCCGTACAGCTTCATGTGCCGCGTGGCGATCCATGCGTACCACTGCACCGGCGCGATCGCGCCGTAGGGCATGTAATAGTCGCCAATCGTGCCGCCTAGCGGCCCCGGCGGTGCCGAGTCGCGTCCACCTCCGCCGCCAGAGCTGACGCGCATCACGGAATAGCCATTCCATCCGCATGGAACCAGCACGTGCTTGGCGACCCCGAGGGCCACCGCCATCGCGGCGCTTTGCAGCGCAACCACAGGGCTCGCCCCGCCCATCTGAACGTAGGCGGAGTACCGTAAGTTCTCGATTCCCAGGTTGGCAGCGAAGTGCTCGGCGCTGGCGCCGAGAGGCGGTCCAACAATGCCGTCGATGTCGTGCGGCCTGAGCCCCGCGTCATTGAGTGCGTTGGCCGAAGCCTCCAGCATCAATTGCAGTTCCGTTTTGCCCGAGCCGCGAGTGAACGCGCTCTCGCCCACGCCAACAATACAGGCCTTGTCCTTTAGGCTTTCCATCTCAACTTCCGCTCTTGTTCAATGGCCGCTCCCGTTCAACGCTTTGGCGGCGAGGCATCCGTCTTACCCGTCACCCGACGACATCAGCGCCGCGTCTGAAAAATCCCGGGCTTCATCGCCTCTCTTTCGCGATCTCAGTAGATCACCTTCTCATCCATCAGCCTGGCGATGGCTTCGTCAGTCAGACCGAGCAGTCCGCTGAACACTTCATGGTTGTGCTCGCCCAAATCGGGCGGGGGTGAGTAGTTGAATTTGGGAATGGCGCTTAACTTGGCCGGGAGCCCGGGCAGGATGCGTTTTCCGGCCTCGTGATGCTCCAGTTCCCACCAGTAGCCCCATTCCCATAGGTGCTCGTCCTGGTAAACCTCCACGCTGTCGAGCACCGGGCCCGCGGGAACTCCAGCGGCCTGAAGCGTTCGCGCCAGCTCGCGGTGATCGTACTGGCGCGTCCATTCGTTCAGCCGCGCGTCGATCGCGCTGGAGTTTTTCCATCGTCCGAGCTGTGAGGAAAATGCCGCGTCTTGAGTCCACGCGGGCGTGCCCATCACCCGGCACAAGGCGCTCCATTCCTCATCCGAGCCGACCGCGATTGCGATCCATTTGTCGTCCCCTTTGCAGGGATAAGTGTTGTGCGGCGCCAGAAAATCGTCGCGGTTGCCCCGCTGACGGCGGTCACGGCCGTTCATGAAATAGTCCATGAACCATTCCGGCATCTCGCCGATTACGGTTTCGCCCATGCTCGCGTCAATCCACTGGCCCTCGCCGGTGCGGTCGCGGTGACGCAACGCCGCAAGAGCGTGAAACATCACGGCGGTTGCAATCGCGTAGTCTGGCCACGTGCCGCCGGTCTGGCGTGGCGGCCCGCCAAGGTATCCTTGCGCGTCGAACATTCCGACGTATGACGCCGCCATTGGCCCCCAACCGACCCACTGCGCCGGCTCCAGGCCGGTTTTTCCGAGCAGCGAAACCGAGATCACGATGATGTCGGGTTTGACCGCTTTGAGTTGCTCATATGTCAGCCCAAGCTTGCGGGTATGCGGCGCCGCGAAACACTCGATCACAAAATCGCTGCGCTTTACCAGTTCATACGCGAGTTCGCGGCCTTTCGCCGTGGCCAAGTTAAGGTTCACGGACTTTTTCCCATAATTCAGGTTGTGAAAAATTCCGCTCCGGTTAGGGCCCGCAATATCGTCGGCCATCGCAGGCGGCCCGATTCGCATGTAATCGAGATAGACGCGACTTTCGACCTTGATAACCTCAGCGCCCATCGCGGCGAACCACAACGCCGTCTGCGGACCGTTGATAATCCAACTGAAGTCGGTAACTCGAACGCCTTCGAGCGGAAGCATCGCCATCTCCGCAGCCTCTTTGCTAGATGATCCCGTCGGCGCGAAACGCCGACAGCTCCTCGGCACCGTAACCAAGCCGCCGTCCGATAACCTCCTCGTTGTGCTCGCCGAGCAGCGGCGCGCGGGAGGGCGACGATGGCGTTGCGTTCAACCGCACCAATTGGGCGGGATAACGGAGCGAACCGGCGGCGGGATGGTCGATCTCGACGAATGCGCCACGTGTCTTCAGGTGCTCGTCTTCAGCGGCGTGCGCCACGGTATATACCGCGCCGATTGGCAATCCCAATGCCTGCCCGCGGCTCACGAGATCGTCCATGTCGTAGTTGAGCAACGCTTGGCGGATCGCCAAGCGCACGACGTCATCATTATCGGCCCGACCTTTCATCGTCTTGAAAAGGTCGTCCTCGAGTAATTCGGGATGTCCGAGCAGTTCCTTGAGCGCCTCGAAGTGCGCGTCGACGGTCCAAAGCGTGTACACATACCCGTCGCGGCAGGGAAGCGGCTCCAGGCCAGCGCCCGCACCCGCGCGCAGGCGGTTAAACGGAACTCCGCGATATGCGTACACTGCCATTTCGACTTTTGCCGTGTTGAGCGTCGCCTGCCAGCATGGTGCGTCGACCCATTGGCCTTCGCCGGTGCGCTCACGATGACATAGCGCCAGCATCGCCGCCGCAGCCGCCGTGGTCGCGCCCATCATTTCGGCCGGATGACCGGGCGCACGCAGCGGGTTCTCCTTTTTCGGATCGTCCACCATGGTAGGCGTGTTGTATCCGGTCAGGCTCATCGCCCACTCAATCAGATCGCTTCCCTTCCAATCGCGGTAGGGCCCTTTCTGCCCGAATGGCGTTATTGAGACGACGACCAGGCGCGGATTGAGCCGGTGGAGCGCTTCGAAGCCGAGACCGAGCTTGTCGAGATGGCCCGGAGGGTGGTTTTCGATCAGCAGGTCCGCGTTCGCGGCGAGGCGCCTGAAGATATTCGCGCCCGCGGGTCGCGTCACGTCGAGCGTAACGCTCTTCTTGCTGGTGTTCAGATAGAGGAACAGGCCGCTTTTCTCACGATGAGGGATATCGCCGGGGAATGGGGGATGACGCCGCGACTGGTCTCCGGTCCCCGGGGATTCGATCTTGATCACTTCGGCGCCCATGTCGGCGAACATTTTGCCGCACATGGGCCCGGAAACCATTTCGGCGAATTCAATTACCTTAATATCGTCGAGCGGCTTCATCAGACGGTCCTTCGGCGTCCTGTTCTAGTTTCATTCCAGAGCGTGCGGCTCTTTCATCATCGAGCACGGGTCGTCCGGCCCCCTGAAACATAGATACCTTACGCGCATTGCGCGGATTATGCGCCCGTCCACCGCGCCTATGACTCGTGGAAGCGATTTTGGCCGGATCGCTCCGCGACCTATCCAATTCGCGCCTTGGCCGAGCGGGAGACGCGTGAAGGCTAGGTGAGTTTCAAACGGCGCCGACTTTTAGCGAAGTTCAGACTCCTGTCACTAGCTGCGGTACTTGCTGAAAACGGGTTTTCGCCGCTCCATGAAGGCGTTGCGCCCTTCCATCGATTCCTCCGTCCCGTAGTACAGGCCGAGCGCCGTCATCCCAAGCGCGCCGATCCCCTTGATGTGGTCGGTTTCGGCGTTGAATGAGGCCTTTGCGATCCTGAGCGCGGTTGGACTCATCGCGAGCATCTCACGCGCCCACGCTCGCGCCTCGTCCATAAGCTCCGCGGCGGGAACGACCTTGTTCACCAGGCCCATCTCGAGCGCCTGCTGCGCGGAATATTGCCGGCACAGATACCAGATCTCGCGGGCCTTCTTCTCGCCGACCAGCCGCGTCAGGTAGGCGGTGCCAAAGCCGGGATCGACGCTCCCGACGCGGGGCCCGACCTGGCCGAAGCGCGCGGTGTCGGCGGCGATAGTCAGATCGCAAATGACGTGGAGGACGTGGCCGCCGCCGATTGCGTAGCCGTTGACCGCGGCGATCACCGGCTTGGGGATGTCACGGATTACCGCGTGCAGCTCCTCGACGTTCATGCCGCCCTGATAGCCGCCGCCGCTGCGCACCGACTGGTCGCCGCCCGAGCTGAAGGCGCGATCGCCCGCGCCGGTCAGGATAACGACGCCCACGGTGCGATCGTGCCACGCGTCGTGGAACGCCTCGACCATCTCATCGACGGTCTTGCCGCGAAACGCATTCATGACAGTGGGCCGGTTGATGGTTATCGTCGCGATGCCGTCGGCTTTTTCATAAATGATGTCTTCGAATGCCATCGGTGTTCTCCTCGTTGATTACCGATATGCAAGAAATTCGCGCCCGAAGGTTTCGCGCGCGATTATCGACTTCATTATCTCGGGCGTGCCGTCGCCGATCTCCAGTCCCATCACGTCGCGCAATCGCTGCTCGTGCGGCAGGTCCTGGTCGTAGCCCATCCACCCGTGCAGGATGATACAGCAGTGGATGGCCTCGACTGCGGCCTTGGGCGCCAGCCATTTCGCCATGGCGGCTTCCTTCGTATGCGGTTCGCCGCGATCGCGGCGCGCCAGGCATTCGTAAGCGAGCATTCGCGCCGCGTGCAGGATGGTCAGGTGCTCGGCGATTTGGAATGACACGCCTTCATTCTTCGCCAGGGGCTTGCCGAAGGTGTGGCGGCGTTTGGTGTATTCGATGGTCTCGTCGAGTGACTGCTTGGCCGCACCGATGCATGCGAGCGCGATAATCGCGCGGTTGTAGTCGAACGCGTTCATCACCTGGTAAAACCCGCCGCCTTCCTGCCCGATCAAATGGTCGGCGGGAACGCGCACGTCTTCGAATATCAGCGAGCCGCGCTGGGTCATCCGTTCCCCTGCGCTGCGATACACACGGCGCGAAACTCCGGGGCGGTCGAGCGGAACCATGAAGACGCTGATTCCGCGGGCTCCTTCGCCGCCGGTGCGCGCGAATACGAGCGCGGCGTCGGCGAGACCGGCGAGGCTGATGGATGCCTTCTCGCCGTTGAGCACGAAATGATCGCCGTCGCGCTGCGCAGTGGTCTTCAATGCTGCGGCGTCGGAGCCCGCGCCCGGCTCGGTCAGGCCCAGCGCGACAATCTTCTCGCCGGACGCGAGTCCGGGCAGCCACTCGCGCTTGGTGGTCTCGGTCGCATGGCGCGCGATGCTGCCGCCGATCATTCCGACCTGGAGGAACAGCGTGGTGCTGATGTCGCCGCGGCCAAGTTCCTCGCCCGCGATTCCCGCCATCGTGAACGAGGCTTCGGTGCCCCCGTACTCGGCGGGAATACTGAGCCCTGTGATGCCCAACTGGCCGAGTTCGCGCACGCGTTCGCGCGGAAACGCGTTGCCCCGGTCCCACTTGGGATAGTCCGGCAGCAGGCGGGTAAGCGCAAAGCGCCGGACCGAGTCGGCAAAGCGCTGCTCCTGTTCAGTAAAAGTAAAATCCATTTCGCAATCTCTCTCGCGGTATCGCGGCGGCCGCGTTCATCGCCCGCTGAATTTCGGCGCGCGCTTCTGCAGGAATGCGTTCATTCCCTCGAGGCGGTCCTCGGTTGAGAATAAAAAAGCCAGAGCCGCGCGCTCAGCCTCGATCCCCGTCTTCAGGTCCGCGTTGATTCCCGTGTGGACCAGCGTCTTGCCACATCGCAGCGCTATCGGCGGAAGCTCGGCGAGCCGGCGCGCCCACTTGATTGCCTCATCCACGACGCTGGCATCCGGCACCACCGCGTTGACGAGCCCGTGCTGAAGCGCGGCGGCGCTCGATAGCGGCTCGCCGAAATAGATCATTTGCTTGGCGATCGCCGGTGGAAGCATCTTGGCAAGCCGCTGGGTGCCACCCGCTCCCGGCAGCGCGCCAATCTTGATCTCGGGCACGCCGAGCGTGGCGCTATCGGCCATGATTCGCAGGTCGCACGCGAGCGCGAGTTCGCATCCGCCGCCCAACGCGAGGCCGTTTATGGCGGCGATAGTGGGACGGTCAAGATCCTCCAGCGCGTTGTAAGCGGTCTGGATGCTTTCGAAGAACTCGATTGCGCCGCCCGCATCCGTTATCTCGACCAGGCGCGAGATGTCGGCGCCAGCGGAGAAGGCCCGTCCCTTGCCAGTGATGACGAGCACGCGCACGGCTTTGTCGGCGCGCACGGCGGCGACGAGCTCGCGCAGCTCGGCGATCATGGCGGGATTGAGCGCATTCAGTTTGTCGGAGCGGTTGAGCCGCGCAATTGCGACTCCGTTCTCGCATCCGTATTCGAGCGTCTGGTACATGGCAAAGCGCCTCGTTGCGGCTTCGGCCGACACGCCCCTCAGTAGGAGCGCGGCAGACCGAGGACATGCTC